>JBARKD010000346.1:0-3159 GCA_049800615.1 Acidobacteriaceae bacterium
GCGTCGATGCGGGACAATATGTCACGGTAATAAGCACTAATCTGCGCCGGGTCTTTCGAGCGCTGATCCGGCACGGGCAGATAGAAGGTCAGCACGTGATCCGTTCTCACTCCCAGATCCACCTTCGTCAGATTCCAGAAGCTGTGGATCGCCAGTCCCGCTCCGACCAGCAGCACCAGCGCCAGCGTGAATTCCCCGACCACCAGAACCCGGCGCAGCCGATGCTTTCCCGCGCTGGTCCCGGTGCGACCGCCTTCTTTCAGCGACTCGGCCGGATCGATCTTCGACGCGTACCAGGCCGGCATCGAACCTGCCAGCAACCCCGCCAGGGTCGTCGCCAGCAGGGTGAACAGCAGAATGGGGAGATTCAGGCGCAAATTGGCCTCATACGGCAGTGTGTCTCGCGGCATCACCGCGATCAGTCCCTGCAACATTCCGTACCCTACGCCCACACCCAGCAAACCGCCGACCATCGCCAG
Source organism: Acidobacteriaceae bacterium (assembly GCA_049800615.1). GTDB lineage: Bacteria > Acidobacteriota > Terriglobia > Terriglobales > Acidobacteriaceae > PALSA-350. The sequence continues at coordinate 480 of JBARKD010000346.1, forward strand.
CAACAGACTTTCCGTCAGCAGTTGCCCGAAGATTGTTTTTCGTCCCGCGCCCAGCGCGCTGCGCACGGCCATCTCTTTCTGCCGCGCCATGCCGCGCGCCAGCAGGAGGTTCGCCACGTTCACGCACGCGATCAGCAGGACGAACCCCACTGCCCCCAGCAGCAGCCACAGCATCTGGATCCGCTCCTTCGGCATGAAGTCGTTCTTCAGCGGCTCTACGTACGCGCCCCAGCCCCGGTCGCTCTTCGGATACATCTGCGCAATGTGCGCGGTCACCGCGTCCATGTTTTGCTGGGCCTGTTTGATCGTGACGCCGGGCTTCAGCCGCCCCATTACCAGCAGCCAATGGAAATCGTGGTTCATTTGCTCCGGCTTGAATACCAGCGGCACCGTCAGCTCTGACTGGCTCTTGTCCCAAACCCCGGGCTGCTGCACACCGACGATGGTGTAGGGCTGTCCGTCCAGCCGAATCGTGGTCCCCACAATATTCCGGTTCGATCCCAGCTTCACCCACAGCTTGTGCGTCAGTACCGCGACATGGTTCTTCCCCTCGATGCCCTCTTCCGGCAGGAAATACCGCCCCAGGAACGGTGGCTGTCCGATCATTTGCAGCATGCTGGGCGACCACAAAGCGGCCTGCAGGTATTCCGGCTGGTCCTTTGTTGCCACGTTGAAGCTCGTGCCGGTCCACACGCACAGGTCCTGAAAGACGGTCGCCTGGTTCTTCCAGTCCGTAAAATCCCCTGCTGAAACTCCGTTGTGGAAAGTCTTAATCTTCGACCACACCATTACCAGCTGGTCCGGCTCCGGATACGGAAGCGGCGCCAGCAGCGTTGCGTAGTCCACAGTGAAGATCGCCGTGTTCGCGCCAATCCCCAGCGCCAGCGTCAGCAGCACCGTGGCCGTAAGGCCAGGATTCCGCTTCAACATGCGGAGGCTGAAACGCAGATTTTGCAGAAGTGTTTCCATCGCGGAGGCTCCTTGGGCGGAATGACTTGGGCAATCAGTGCACTCAACAGGCCAGTTTATCGGTATTCAAATCATTGAACTTACAGCTCTAATATTGAGCAGCTGGTGTCCATTGACGGCGCCTGCCGTCCAAAGTCGAACAGTCCATTTGTCCCGGGAAGCTTTGGAAGCCGGCTTGGGGAGGGAATGAGCTTGCTGACCGGTTCATTTAGCGCCTCTGCCTCTCGCACTATCACAGTCTTTACCTACGTTTCGAGCCGTTGATGAGGACTCTTTTCCGAAATGTGCAGAACACCGTTTTTCCGGTCCTTGTCGGCGTCAGTGAGTGACTCGGCGATTATGCGCAAATGGAGATCCAGTCTTCCAGTAGTCCTCGCGTGTGACGGCACGTTCGTTTCGGTGTTCATAGAAGACCGGCCGTACGAACCATGATTATTCGTAGCGCAGGGTCTTTACTGGATCGACGCGCATGGCACGGCGAGCGGGAATATACGAGGCGGCAAGCGCGACGAGGGAAATGAGCAGCGCGACGCTGGCAAACGTCAATGGGTCGTTGGCGCCGATGCCAAAAAAGAGCGAAGACATGAGGCGCGTAATCGCGAGCGAAGCGCCTATGCCAATTGCCACTCCGATCAGAGCCATGCGCGCTCCTTTTCCCAGTACCAGACGCAGAACGTCGCTGCGCTGGGCGCCAACCGCCATGCGAATGCCAATCTCCCGGGTACGTTGTGCAACCGAAAAGGCCACAACTCCGTAAAGGCCAACTCCGGCAAGAATGAGCGCAATGCAGGCGAATAATCCCACCAGAAGAAGCAGGAAACGGCGATCCGCCAGCCAGCCGCCCATGTCTTCGGCAAATGTAGAGAATTTGACGGGGACATTCGGAGCGGACTGGTGAAAGATGCCACGCGCAGCGGAAACAATTTCGCCTGCCGGCGCGGCGCTCCGCAGGACGATGGTGGGCATAGAATTATCGCCCATTCCGCGCTGGCGGTAATCGACATAAATGATGGGACTCGGCGGCCGGTCGAGGCCGCTCGCTCGGACATCGCCGACAATGCCAACGATGGTGAGAGGCTTCAGGTTTCCGTCCATATTGCCGAATTCGATCGTTTGCCCGATCGGGTCCTGAGTGGGCCAGCGTTTGCGTGCCAAAGATTCGCTGGATCACCGCAACATGCGGTGAATCCACATCATCCTGTTCGCCGAACATCCGCCCGCGGATCAGCGGAATACCCAGCGTACTGAAGTATCCCTGACTCGCGACGGCATACTCAGCTACTCCGGTTTGCGAGCGATGCTGAGCCATCCGGCCAAATTTGTCGAAATTCGCGGGCGGCCTTTGGCCATTGAGGATGAGGAAAAGCCCATCGGCGAGATTGTCGCCGGCGGCGACGGGAAGGGCACCCGCCAAACCAACGCCGGCGGTGCCCGGAATGGTGCCGAGTCGGGCCACGATGTCGTCAAGGAGGTAGGTTTGCCGGGCAATCGCAGCCCCATCCATACCTTCCTGCCCCTGCGGGATGGGAAGGGAAAACTCCATGGTGATCAGATTTTCCTGGCGAAAGCCGGGACTGGTAGAGACCAGCCGCAGAAAGCTGCGGCCGAGCAATCCGGCTCCCACCAGAATCACCAGGGTGGTGGATATCTCGCCGGTGACCAAAAGGCTGCGCAGCCGCTGGCTGGCGCTCGAACCCGTGTGGGTGCGGGA
>JBARKD010000347.1:0-6564 GCA_049800615.1 Acidobacteriaceae bacterium
TCCTGTACCTCGTCCAAACGAAGTTTGCGGCTTTGCCGCCAGGCATCGAGCTCGGAACTCAAGGCGTAGACGGAGCCTCGCTTATGGTGTAGGTGCCGGTGGACAGGCATCCCCTCCTGCTTCTCCCTGCGCTGGACGGTCGTCACGTCCCGGTGCAGGTAGAGGGCAATCTCCTTCCATGAATCAAGGCGACTCTCGGACGGGATCTCGGACTGCGATTTGTCGAGGGTTGGTTCGGCCATTTGGCTCTCCCGTGAGCAGTCAGGAGGCGAGCGCTCCGATTGTAACGTCCCGGATGGTAACAGCAAAACACGGTATTTCACCGCAAACGGCCCGTTCCGTTCATTGCTGCTTGCTCAATGTCCTTCGATCAATCACTGTGTGCGTGGCGTGTCGGGCTACGGCTCGCCGGAATGCAAGTGCGCAGGGCCAGCCGCCTTTAATCGCAGGTGGGGCTTTCGGCGCGGCGTTGATTCGCTCAACAAAGCAGTGTTCCAAAGAAATTCTGGAGGCGACTATGCACAGCAAAACTTTCTTCTGGTCGGTAGGGGCGTGGGTTCTCGTGCTCGCGCTAGGCATGAGTGCAGCGGCGCAGGATTGGCCGCACAAGCACTACCGTGGTGTAATCAATGACTTTCCACTGTCAGCCAACCCGACAGTCGGTCCGTGGGAACTTCGCGGCCCATGGTCCTTAAGGCTGCAACCACTCGGAACGGCAGATTTTTCGGCATCTCTGACGATGGAGTTTTCCGATTTAGGATCCGGCACCGGGTACAGCACCGACTCCCGACACCAGCACACGCACCACATAAGAATGAAGGGCGCGTCGCTGGTCTGGAACCCGCCTCAAACCGATTGCCCGACGGGCATCACTCCCTACCCTACCTACACTTGGGTTCTGGAGGTGAACGGAATGGCGGATGTAACGGGAAATGGAGGATCTCCCTTTACCGGGCCAGTGCCGCTACAGGTCTGCCTCGGGGGCGGCCCAAACCTCGAGATTTCGAACATCACGCTGGTGTTTACGAATCTCTCGTCCGGCCCATCCCAGGCAACAAATCATTTCGGACCGCAGCCGATCCACGGGGTCGTTCGGCTTCCCAAGGAACCTGAATAGTGTGACAAAGACCGGGACCGAAGTGGACGGCCGGGCACGGGCAGTGATAAGGGCGCAGCGGCGGTGGATTATTGCGCCTTCGAATGGAGCAGATAAAGGCCATGCAAGTGATACGCCGCAAGAGCTTCTTGGGCACTATTCTGCTGACGGGGGTGACGCTGGCTTTAGCTGGGGCGCGAACACCTCAGTATCGCTCAACCGTGATGGAAGTTGCTCCCCCGCGGGGTGCGACGGAGCGCGGTTTCCATGCTGATAGGTCGTGGCGGAGGTGGAAAGCCGCAACCCGAGTCTGGCTGCCCCAGCGCCAGCTACAAACCTCCCACTACGACTGGTTTTATGGTCACAGGGTCCGCAAGCGTTACAGGAAATGGAGGCTACCCACCATTTGCCCCTCAGGTCTGCTATCGCCGCTCACGGTCTGCGTAACGGGAGGAACCCAGGCTCGATTCTCGGACGTTACCTTGGTATTCGCAGCACCGGCGAGCAGCCACTTCGGCTCGCAGGCCATCAACGGCGCGGTTCGTGTCCTGGAATAACTTCGGCGTGGACCACCCGTGATGCTCTAAGCGGACACGGATTCTTTTCCGTGTCCGAGGTTCGTCGTATGTCCGTCGTTTCTCGATCCTTTATGCACACGAAGGCCTTTACGGTGTTCCCACTCATTTTCTCCCTTATTGGGGTCTACAATCGGCGAATGCCGATCTCAGCCAGATACAAGCTCCGTATCATTTTGATCGGTCTTTTTCTGTCGTCAACTTTTGTTTTTGGGCAGGACGGCTTCATTTCGAATTGGTCGGACATGGTGACGCGAACGGAAAACGAACAGCCCCACTGGATCGTTCCTCTTGCCACAACTACTCCAACACTCCATCAGTTGTTTCGATACGACATCCAATGGCAGATCCACAACGGCGGCGTCACTACTGACAACTTCGGAGTTAGTAAGGGTTTGGAGATCATCCCAGAAAAGCATGTTGAGGTGGTCCTCGCTGTCCCTCCGTACATTGTGAATAACCCAGGTTCTTCCAAGGATGGGTTTGGCGACTGGCAGTTCCTTGTCAAGTATCGAATTGCCGCAGCAAACGAGGAACATGGAAACTACATTTTGACCGTGTTCTACCAGATGAGTTTCCCCACCGGGCAGTACAAACAGGGTGCGCTGAACACGATTATGACGCCCACTGTTGCCTACGGAAAGGGCTTCAAAGATTTCTCTGTGCAGGGAACACTGGGGGGCAGTTTGCCCACCGGAAATACAGCCACCATCGGGCGAACGATCCTGTGGAACAACGCACTGCAATACCGAGTCCTAAAAAAAATCTGGCCGGAGATAGAGTTTAACTTCACGCACTATTACGAAGGCTCACACGATCGTCATTCCTTGCTCTACGTCACACCGGGCATCGTATTTGGCAAGTTTCCCATCCATAACCGTTTCAGTTTCATCATCGGCGGGGGATTCCAGATCGCCGCGACCTCGTTTCATCCCACCAATCACAATGAAATTTTGTCGATCCGCTTCCCGTTCTGACCTCTATTTCACAGGTCGACTGTGAAGAACCTGTTCTGGGCCCTATGGGAGGCTGGCATTAGCAATTAATTGGCAACTCACGAATCGTTCAGGAAAGACCAATGGCTTTGCGTTTGACCGTTGCCGCGTCGTACTTGATGATTGAAAGACACATGAACGCAGAAAAGACTATCACCGAATCGAGCGGCTTGAACTCGTTTTCCCAGTTTCCGTCTGACAGAAATGGAAAGCTAGACGCCAATAGCTTTTCTGTCCCGGTCGGCGGTAGAGACCGACAGTTGACCCCTCGCCACTATCCCGGTAACATTTTCGGCCAATGGCTAGTCAGGACGAGTTGGTCGGTCGAGTTATCTCCCATTATCGCATCGTCGAAAGACTTGGTGGGGGCGGGATGGGTGTCGTATACAAGGCGGAAGACACTGAGCTTGGCCGCTTCGTTGCTCTCAAGTTTCTGCCAGAAGACTTAGCTCAAGACTCACAGGCGCTCGAACGCTTCCGTCGTGAAGCCCGTGCTGCTTCTGCCTTGAACCATCCCAACATCTGCACGATCTACGAAGTCGGCAAGCACGATGGGGACTCGTTCATCGTGATGGAGTTTCTGGAGGGGATGACGCTGAAACACCGCATTGGGGGCAGACCGTTGGACATCGAAACTGTGCTAACGCTAGGCATTGAGATCGCTGACGCGCTCGATGCGGCCCACTCGAAGGGCATTGTGCATCGCGACGTCAAGCCCGCTAATGTATTCGTGACCATGCGCGGGCACGCCAAAGTTCTGGATTTCGGCTTAGCCAAAATGACATCTGTCTTCAGCAATACAGAAGCGGCTCAAGAAACAAAGGCGACGGTAACGCAGGATGACCATCTGACGAGTCCGGGCACGGCGCTTGGAACTGTCGCTTATATGTCGCCTGAACAGGTAAGGTCCAAGGAGTTGGACCCGCGAACCGATTTGTTCTCATTCGGAGCGGTTTTGTATGAGATGGCGACTGGAAAATTGCCGTTTCGTGGAGAGAGCTCGGGGGTAATCTTCAAAGCCATTTTGGACGGAACGCCCACGCCAGCCGTGCGACTGAATCCCGATGTGCCGTCAAAGCTCGAAGAAATTATCGACAAGTGTCTGGAGAAAGACCGGAAGCTGCGTTATCAGCACGCTTCGGATGTTCGCACCGACTTGCAACGGCTGAAACGTGATACTGATTCCACCGGTGTGCGAGCAACTCCTTCCACAGTGTCCACGCCGAAGCGTTTCACCTGGTTATTGTGGACCTTGGGGGCCTCGCTGGTTGCGGCATTGGGGGCGTGGTTTGTCACCAATCCTCCCCGGCTAGCGGTCCAAAATCCACTTTCGGGTGCTCAGTTCACACGGCTTGCCAACTTCAATGGAGCCAAAAGCGACCCTGCTATTTCGCCAGATGGGAACTTCGCTGCGTTCATTTCCAACCGGAGCGGCACATTCGACATCTGGCTGATTCAAACGAACGGGAACAGCCTGACAAACCTCACCCAGGGCCGGATCGGCGACGCACGTGCGCCGCTCCGTGCTGTCGGATTTTCCGGGGACGGATCAGAAGTGTGGAGCGCGGGAACAGAAGCCAGGAGGCTCATGCTGTGGCCGCTGATTGGCGGCGCGCCACACAATTTTCTAGATGAAAGCGCCGCCGAAGTTGCCTGGTCTCCTGATGGTACCCGGCTGGTTTATCACAGTTGGAAAGCAGGTGATCCGACATTTGTGGCGGACCACAATGGCGCCAATCAACGCCTAATCCTACAAAACGAGCCCGGATTACACAACCACTATCAGGTCTGGTCAAAGGATGGGCGCTGGATCTACTTTGTGCGAGGCCGGCCCGCCACGCGTGAGATGGACCTGTGGCGCATTTCGCCGGACGGCGGAAAACCAGAACAAATCACACATCTCAACGCCGATATTGCCTACCCGACACCGATCAATGAGAGGACGGTTCTCTTCGTAGCCCACAACAAAGACGGAGCCGGCCCATGGTTGTGGGCGTTTGATACAAAGACGCGAACTACAGACCGCATGAGTTCGGGTTTGGAACAATACCGCGCACTGGCAGCCACGGCGGATGGCCGGCGTCTTGCCTCAAGTGTCGTGAACGATCAGGTGAACTTGTGGAGCGTTCCGATCACGAGCCACCTTGTCGAGGAACGGGACGTCAGGGCTTTCCAGCTACCCACGATGCGCGCTCTAGCGCCGCGGTTCGGGGGCCGAACGCTATTCTATCTGTCTTCCAGAGACGGGGCTGACGGAGTGTGGAGCTATCGCGATGGAAAAGCACTGGAGATCTGGAAGGGCTCCGAAGGTGCACTGCAGACGCCTGCGGCGGCGTCTGCGGACGAGAAAAGCGTTGCATTTGCACTGAGGCGAGACGGGAAGCAACAGATGCACGTAATAGCGAGGGATGGAACGCAGCTCCGCCCTCTTTCGAGCGATATCGATGTTCGAGGGGCGGCTTCCTGGTCTCCCGACGGCAAATGGATAGTGGTGGCGGGTAGCGCCCGCGATGGACTGGGCATATTCAAACTTCCTGTTGACGGCGGCTCACCAATTCGTATTGCAACAGGGCCGTACCTCGATCCTGTGTGGTCTCCACGTGGGGACCTGATTGTGTATAGCGGGCCGCAAGTGTTCACGCTTGCGCCTTTGCTGGCAGTGCACCCGGATGGTACGCCGGCGAAGCTGCCGGAGATCAACGTGCAGCGCGAAGGTGAGCGGGCCCGCTTTCTGCCCGATGGCACGGCCCTGGTTTACATGCTGGGAAATACGATGGCCGAGCAGGACTTCTGGCTACTCGACCTTGGCACGATGCGATCGCGGCGGTTGACTCGATTGAGCAGTTCGGCGGTAATGCGAACCTTTGATATCACACCAGATGGCAGCCGAATTGTATTCGACCGGCTAACCGAAGATTCGGACATATTTCTCATTGATCTTGCGACGGATCAAGGTCGACGGTAGTCGGCACTCGCATGCTTGAGCGACGAGCCGTTCACACATCGACTTCTCGATGCCGTACCCCAATTAGGCTTAAGGCTGATAAAGGCTCGAGACAGCGGAGTCGCGAGTGGTGCAAGGCTCAGACGGCTATGCCAATAATGTAACGGAGTCCTCGTCCCCTGCTGACAACGGAACCATTGCTTTCTCCCGGCTGGCGGGAGCGCTTCATATATGGCGAATTGACCATGCGACAGACCCGCGATTTACGAGTACTAGCAAAGTTACGGAGGATCCGGCCACTGATATTTCTCCTTACATTTTGCACGGGCGACGATGGCTTGCTTTTTCAAGAGGCTCCGAGAGTCTCCATGACATTTGGGTCAGAGATATTCAATCGGGGAATGAATCGTTGTTCTTGGCGTCCAGCATAGACAAGGCCTCACCAATCGTAGACGATTCCAGCAATGCCGTCGTTTTTGAGATCCGCAATAACGGATCAACACTGATTTTCACGAATCGCCGAGAGAGGTCCCGAAGCTGTTATGCAAAGGCTGCAGCAAGCCGACTAGTTGGTTCGACGGAAATCACGCTGCCAGACTTTAATATCTTCCAGACTGACGGAGCGCCGTATGGCGAAATACATTTTCGAACCGACCAAGGAGGTAGGTGCCGACCTGTGCCGGGCTGTCGGCACCGCAGTCTACAAGAACAACTTGCGTTCTAAGCACGACGACTAATTCGTCAGCGCGAAAAAGGCTCCCATTTGTGTCATTAGGCGGTTAACTGCCCGGTCAAATGGCACAAGTGGGAGATAATGCTCTTGTCAAACGGTTTACTGCTCCGATTCCAAAGGATTTCGCATTTCTTAGCGGATGACGAGCTACCCTGAAGTAATCCGTCCTGGACGAAGGAACGAAGACTGACCGCCTGAAAATTTGCTGGTCAAGCGGTCAA
>JBARKD010000348.1:0-9356 GCA_049800615.1 Acidobacteriaceae bacterium
TATTAACGGGGGGCAGACCCGCAACAACGCTCACATTTTAGATGGTGTTGACAATACAGAAGTAATTCAGGGGCTCTCCATGTTGGTGACCCCACAGGACGCGGTCCAGGAAATTAAAGTGACCACCGGCAACTATGACGCGGAATACGGCAACGTCAGCGGGGGGGTCAACCAGGTCACTACCAAGTCAGGCACGAATTCCTTCCACGGATCGGGGTTTGAATACTATCGCACTGCGGGCTTTTTTGCCGCGGATCACTTTAGCCAACCCAACGGCGCGCCCGGCAACGTATGGAACCAGTTTGGCGGGAGCCTCGGCGGACCTGTCAAGAAGGACAAGGTATTCTTCTTTGGCGATTACCAGGGGATGAGGAATAATTTCCACACTTCCAGCCTTTATACCGCTCCCATCGATGCCTTCAAACAGGGCGACTTCAGCTCAATCGCAGGGACAAACCCTATTTATGATCCGGCCACGGGCAACGCCGACGGTACAGGCAGAACCCAGTTTTCGTGCAACGGCATTCTCAACGTGATTTGCCCCGCGCGCATCAGCCCAGCTACAACAAACCTCCTGAAGCTGCTGCCGGAGCCGACGATCGCGAATGCGATTAATAACAACTACGCCATCTCGCGCCCTGCTACTTTCTACCAAAATCAGTTCGATACTCGCGGCGATTTTTTTGCTACGTCCAAGACCTTGATTTTTGGAAAGTTTTCATACTTTAAAGCGACCTTTTTCACGGACAACATTTTCGGCCCTGTTGCCGGTGGACCCCCTCTAGGTGGGGCTGTCAACTCAGGAAATTCCGCAACTTCAGACAAAAGCGCGATGGTCGACTATCAGTACACATTCTCTCCCACGCTGCTACAGGATTTCCGTTTTGCCTTTGCCAGGTTGCTTATTACCGAATACCAACTGGATTCGACGCTTGATTCCGCGACCACAGCGGGGATCCCAAATGTCAATCTTGGCACCGTCTACACTACGGGCCTGCCCCAGTTCAATATCGATGGACCCACCAGTGAATTTTCAATGGGCAACCAGGGTCTTCCCTTTTTTGAAAACGAGGCCCTCTTCCAGTTTTATGACAACTGGACGAAACTGGTCGGCCGCAACGCGTTCAAGTTCGGCGGCAATGTAAATAAATTCTTTGGCATCCGGACGGACGTAAGTGGCCGTGGTGTCTTTGACCATTCACAAAATCTGACAGGCAACCCTGACCTTACCAACTCAGGGTTGGGTATGGCGACCTTTCTGCTTGGTCTCAGCGACACCTTCAGCCGGGATATCACCCTGATTCAACCCCAGGAGAAGCAGTGGAAATGGAACCTCTATGCTCAGGACAACTGGCGAGTAACGCCGAAGCTCACGCTTTTGCTGGGTGTTCGATGGGATTGGGCCTCTCCCATTTTTTCACCCAAGGGCGAAAGCGTTGGCAACCTGAACCTGAACACGGGCGACATATGGTTGACTAACCTCGCCGGTAAGTATGCAGGCGTGGTCACCTCCAAGACCGAGTTTTCGCCCCGCCTTGGAATAACGTACAGGGTGCACGGCAATACGGTTGTACGAGGCGGATACGGACGGAGCTACTTCCTTAATCCGTACGGAGCGGGATTCGGCACCCAGGGTGGCGGCTGGCCCATCAAGCAGTCTCAGGCTCTTACCTCAACCACTCCCTATACGCCACTGGGTTTCACCCTCGATCAGGGTCCGCCTCTTCCAGCTGCGATTCCTGCCTTCCCCACCAATGGAATGATTCCCTTCCCTGACGGCTATTCCAATTATTTCCCGGGAGTCGGGAAGTACCCCCACAGCTACCAGGACACATGGAACGCGACTTTGGAGCAGATATGGCCATGGGGTGTGGTCACTTCGATTGCGTATGTTGGAAACGTAGGCCGTCAGTTGTGGGATAACGTCGACGTGAACGCGCCCGTCCCAGGGCCTGGAGATTTCAATCCCCGCCGCCCGTACTTCAGCAAATACGGATGGACCGAGGGAGAATACCAACGAAACGATTTAATCTCTGGATACCCAAAACTCACGAGCAACTACAACTCATTGCAGGCAACCGTCCAAAGGCGCTTCCAAAACGGTTTCTTCTTCCTGAGCAACTTTACATGGGACAAATCTCTTGATTACGGAGAATTTGGCCCTACGAACATCTTTGACTTTGCCAGCAATTATGGAAACTCAAGCACCACACGCCCCTGGGCGTCTGTCACCTCGATCGACTATCAACTTCCCTTCGGACACGGAAGACCGTTTGCGAACCAAATAGGGCACGTGGGGGATGCCCTCGTCGGAGGGTGGAGACTTGGCGGAATCGTGAACCTGGAAAGCGGCATGTACTACACACCCACGCTCGCCAACAGCGCGTCGCTCAATTCCACGATTGGACTGAGACCGAATCGCATTGGAAGTGGCGCGATCGCGAACCAAAATCGTAATTCATGGTTCAACCCGGCAGATTTCACTGTCCCGGCTGCTTACACCTTTGGTAACTCCGGCAACGATATTTTGTTGGGTCCGCACTTTTACTCGACCGATCTATCGCTGGCAAAGTCTTTTGCCGTTACAGAAAAGGCCCACGTCGAACTTCGTTGGGAAGCATTCAACGCATTCAACCAGGTGAATCTTGGTAGTCCCAACGCACAGGTCGACACCAGCACGGCTGGACAAATCACCAACATTGTCGACTACAGGCGCCGCATGCAGATTGGGGCTCACATAAATTTCTAGACGACTGAACACCTTCGCGACCGCACTCAGGGCGACCAGGTTAGTTTGCGCCTAATTGGCTTTGCGTCACAACCGAAGCACCTTGGGAGTTGATATGCAGGATTCCGGGAAACCTCCTGGGATGGGGCGGCGCAGCTTCCTCCAGCTAACAGGTGGTGGTCTGCTGCTGTCGATGGTCGCCCCGCGAATTGTCAGCGGCGCAGAGACAGGGGATGTTGCACTCGCAGGCGAAGGATTCACGCTCACCCTGGGTTTCCCGCCCGGTGCGGTTGCCCAAATTCGCTCGCTACGCAACACCAAAACCAACTTTGAATGGGCGCGTAGAGGGACCAACCTCGAGCCGGTCTTCACCACCAATCAAGGCCAGTCGCAGGGCTGGACTTCATCACCCGGTGCGCGGAGTCATCCACTCATCGGTGACCATTTCGAATTCGCATCTCATACGGAACAAGGGGGGCTCAGCACGCGCGTTGCTCTGCAAGCCTTTAGTGACTTTCCTATTCTGGAATTTCAGGCTGAATTTCACAATGCTTCGAAGTCTCCGCTTGAAGGCGTTACAGGATTTGGTCCGTTCCGGTTCGCGCTGCGGGACGACCTTGGCCCACTGCAGGTACACGCCGTCCGTCGTAACGAGTACGCGCTCGAATCGATACCCGTCAAAGCCCCGGTATTGTTGTCTGGAGGACATTGGAACGCGCCCGAGTATTGCGGCCTCCTCATTCTGGAAGCCGTTGACGCCGGTGAGTTCCTTCTGATCGGAGTGGAATGGGAGCGCGGCTGGTGTTACCGCATCGAGCAAGACTCCAATAAAACCTGGCTCAGCGTCTATGTTGCCGACCTTGCTCACGATATGGCGCCCGGAGAGCGGCTGCCTGTACCGCGAATCTTCCTGGGTTTGTCCCATGGGAGTCCCGAACAGGTATTCCTCGACACGCAGCGCTACATGCGAAAGCATGTCTTCCCCGTTCCGCTTAAAGACTCGCCATGGATCGTCTACGACTTTTGGGCAACCGAGGCCGAAGGCGTGGAGGAAGCGTTGCTGCGCGAAGTGGACTTCGCGACAAAGCTGGGCGTCGAAACATTCAACATGGATGCCTCCTGGTATCTTGGCTCCTCGAAGAAAGGCACAGGCGACTGGGGCTGCGGCCTGGGCCACTATACCGATGACCGGCAGAAATATCCCAGTGGTCTCGCCTCAATCTCGCACCGGGTCCATGAATCAGGGATGAAGTTCGGGTTGTGGGTAGGGCCGAACGTTGCCGATAGCCGCATCATCGGCACGGTCATTCCAAAGCAGTGGGTGGCGCAGGTCGATGGCAAGGACCAGATACTCGCTGCTCCCACCGGCTGGGAAAGTTCCGTGCACCAGGTGTGTCTAGGCTGCAGGGAATACATTGATTTTTTGAAAAAAGAGTTGACCCGCATTGTCCGTGACTTCCACCTGGATTGGCTCAAATGGGACAACTCGGGGATTCCGGCGAGTCCAGCTCGATGCAACCGAAAGGACCATGGCCATCAAGCGGGCGATGGGAGCTATGCTGCGCTTGTCGGGCAATACGAAATCTTCGATTATCTGCACGCCACATTCCCCAATCTCGTACTGGAGCAATGCGGATATGGCAGCCGCCTCGACTATGGGCTGGCGCGAACCATCCGGTCGAACTGGCTGAGTGACGCCAGTTATCCCTCACAACGTGTGCGCGACAATGCGATGGTGTCGAGCCGTGTTTATCCGAGCGCCTACAACGGCGCCTGGATTGTGTCGGAGGACGTGGATCTCCAGAAAAACGCCGACGATCCCGCGATGCTCGATACCATCTTTCGTAGTCGTATGATAAGTCTTTTCGGCTTCGGCACTATCAATGGGCAGCTGAAGGAACGGGTCTCGCTCTATCCAGAGCCGGTGATCCTGGCCGCACGTCGAAACATAGCTTGCTACAAAGGATACCGCCATCTGTTGCAGTATGACTGTTATCGGCTGACGCCGGGTGATGCGGCGCCGAGCCATTGGCAAGCCATTCAGTTCGTCTCGCCCTCCGGCCAGGAAGCCGTCGTCCTGGTATTCCGCGGCGAAAGTTCACAAGGCGCAGTTCGGCTGTCACTTCAGGGTCTTCGAACCGCTGGGATGTACGAACTAAATTTCTCGAGCGGGAGCGGCCCGAGCACAAAGATGAAGGGCGAAGAATTGCTCTCGAAAGGAATGGCGGTTTCGCTTCCTACCCCTCATTCGTCCGAGGTGGTTTCGCTTCGGATGCTTTAATCCTCGAGCCTCTGAAACCGTAAAAAGCCACATACAGATAACAAATCGCCGGGACCAGGAATGAATGATGAACGCCTATATTGTCGGCGAGGACGCCTTGGACTACGGGAATGACAGCGGCCCCGACCGCGGCGGACATCAGAATTCCGGATCCTTTGCCAGTCAAGCTTCCTAGACCAGCAATACCAAGCGTGAACAGGCTGGGGAACATGATTGAGTTAAATGTGCCCACCAGCAGAATGGCCCACATCGCCACATACCCGTGGAAGACCATCGTGGTGATCACCAAAGCCGCGGCAAAGACTGCATTGATGCCCAACAGCCGCGCCGCCTTGATTTTTTGTAATAGGGCTGACCCCACAAACCTGCCCGCCATGGAGCCACCCCAATAGATCGATACGTAGGCCGAGGCCGCCTTTGGCGTCATGGCGCCGATGTCGGGCCGAGTAAGATAACTTACCAGGAAGCTGCCGATCGTAATCTCCGCGCCGCAATACAAGAACATCGCTACTACGCCAAGCACCAGTTGGGGGTACTTCCACAGGCTTGGCACCTGCCCGTCCGGAGACACTGCGGTTCCCTGCTCTTCCACACGTGGCAGCTTCTGTAGCGCAACCGCGCCCGCGAGCAGGAACAGTGTGATCGCGATGCCGATGTAGGGTCCCCTGACATAAGAAGCCTGCTGTACCCGGAAGGCATGCAGTGCTTCGCCTGAGACGTGAGGCAAGGCATCCGCAGCCCCTCGGGCGGCAGCGCGCAAAATAAGAGCGCCGCCGACATATGGTGCAATGGTCGATCCCAACGAATTGAATGCCTGGGTGAGATTCAGTCGACTGGCCGCGGTGCGCGGCGACCCCAGAACCGAGATGTACGGATTGCCTGAAACCTGCAGCGCAGTGACACCTCCAGCCAATATCACCAGCGCGCCCATAAACAACCCAAACGATGGCACAGCGGCAGCGGGCAAGAACAAGAGTGCACCGCCGGCCATCATAAGCAAGCCAAAGATCAGCGTCCTTTGATATCCGACCCATTCCACCATCTTGCCGAACGGGTAGCCGAAAATAAGAAACGACGAAAAGAAGCTGAATTGAATCAGCATTACCTTGGCATAGGTCAATTCGAAAATAAATTTCAGGTGGGGGATCAGAATATCGTTCAGGGTCGCCAGGAATCCGCACATAAAAAAAAGCGCGGTCATCACGGTCATGGCTTTTCTATTGTCGTATCCATCCGTCGGCCGAGCGAACACTTTGCCCTCGACATGAGTGTGAAGCGTCATTTTGTCCCAAGGTTACGGCTCTGGTTGAGTCGACTGCCCGGCATGACTAGAACTTCGCCACCGGCAGGCTACTGGCGTAGCTGAGAATGGCAATCGCGAGCACCAGGCAGGCCACACCCCAGCCCATCACGCGCAGTGGTTTGGATCCGGTCTTTGCCCACTCCCGCGTTGCCACTCCGAGAGCGCTGCTTAGGATAACAATCGCGGCAAGAAAAAGAGGCCAGCCGATCGCTGGACCCAGCGCCCCCAGCTTCACGGTCGAAATGCTGTAGAGAATGATGCTTCCGAACCACAACGCGCCCATGCTTGCCCCCACTGGCCAGTAGTACCAGGTGCCCGGCAAGCGCAGCAGGCTTAGATTTTTCTTCTTGCGCATCAGGTAGTAGCAATAAATTACTCCGGGAAGAAACCCGGCATACAGGCAAGGCAGCCAGACCGCGTTCGACATCATGGCTATGCTGGCGCCCTGCCGGTGGGCGGCCTGTTGAATGCTGCCGCCGAAAGCCAGCCCGAGGTTAAGCATCGATCCCAAAATTCCAGAGAGAAAAGCCATGGCCAATCCGATCAGATAGTCTCGACTGGAAATCGCATGCACATGTTGTGTTAGCGCCTCTCTGCGATAGCCTGCAAGCCCACACAAACCGACGCCGATCAAAATCACAACAATACCCAGCATGATCAAGCAGCCTTGAAAAGTGAAGAGCCGGTTCGCGTGCTGGCTCACTAGCGGGGTCAGCGCGCCTATTGCGGCCGAGGTTCCCAAAGTCACAGCAAAAGTTATGGCCAGGCCCAGGCGCTTCAGCGCCAGTCCGAAGAACACCAGGGACACTCCCCAGCCGCCGCCGAACAGCGCCATTAACTCGAGCGTTCTGCCCTCAATTGAGGAATATGCCGACCAGAGTCCAGGCACGGTTGCCCATGCGATCAGGGTGGGTACCAGAGCAACCCCGAGGATCGAGAAAGCAAACCAGGAATGTTCCCAGTGCCACTTGCGGTTAAGCTTCATGGGAAGCGTATACGCCGCATTCATCAGGGCTGCGACCAGGATAATGACGACTGCTTGAGCGGTGGGTGAGTGCACTATGCCGTTCCTGCTTTGGCTCCGGCACGCTCACTTTGCAGTTTTTGAGCCAGGCGCCCGATCTTTTTAGAGTTTTTTGAAATCGGCGACCACATTGGAGCACCTGAAGCCAGGGTTGTCAACAAAAGCGGGCGCCTCAAGGACAATCGGCTCGGTAAACGAGGCAGCAGAAGCACGATCTTCGCGGTTGGCACTGGGCCATTCTACACTGTTAACATTACTGTTAGCAGATATGTATTGACATGAATTTTCGCTTCCACTATAAGGGTCGGTACGTCGTGCTCAGTTCTATGGTTTCGAGCGGCAGACCTGCGGACTGACTTCCCTGCTGGACTTGAATTCTATATCCCTCGGAACGGGCCCTATGATTCCGACTCACAGCTATACAGTGCCCCGACGGACGATCCATTACCGCCTTAGCCCGATCCTTGCGGTTAAGCCGGTTCGCGAGGTTTTATGAATGGAATAGAGGTTACAGCACAGGCATCCAGCATCGCTTCGCTTGAGCGGCGAGCTCTTGCATTGCGGCGCCATGTTCTGCGCATGGGAGAACGCGTTGGCCAAGGTTACGTCGGTCAAGGCCTGGGCATTGCCGATCTGTTAGCGGTTCTCTACTTTGGGGAGATGAAGTACGACCCGAATAACCTGACGTGGCCGGACCGCGACCGCTTCCTGCTCTCAATTGGCCACTACTCGATCGGCTTATATGCAGCGCTGGCAGAGGCGGGAGTTATCTCGGTAAACGAACTTGATACCTACGGCGCCGACCAATCCAGGCTCGAGATGGCAGGCAGCGAAGTGACGCCGGGATTCGAAATGACCGGCGGTTCACTTGGTCATGGGCTGGGACAAGCAGTGGGTATGGCATTGGGCCTGCGCCTTGACCGCAAGCCTTCCCGCATTTTCAATCTCCTGTCCGACGGGGAGTTGCAGGAAGGATCTACCTGGGAGTCTGCCATGTCGGCCTCGCATTATAGGCTGGATAATCTTTTTGCTTTCATCGATTGCAATAATCAACAGGCGGACGGTGCGCCATCCAAGGTCCTGAACGTCGAGCCTGTGCATGCAAAGTGGGATGCCTTTGGCTGGGACACGCAACGCATCGACGGCAACAACGTCGGCGCCATCGTCACGGCTATCGAAGCTGCCAGGAACGTGGCGGGCAAGCCGCACGCGATCGTGCTCGATACACTCATGGGTAAAGGGGTGCGTGCTTTTGAAGAGCGGGAGAAAAATCACTTCATTCGCGTCGAACCCAACGAGTGGCAGATCGCCCGCCGCCAGCTCGAAGAAGGAGCACAAGCTTCCGACGAGAGGACAGCATGACGAGCTTGCAATCGACCGCCTCGAAACCACAACCCGGAGTAACCGGGAATATTCTCAGCTCGGATACCTACGGAGCAGAACAGACGGCGAACGCACCGTTTGGAGAAGCATTGATCCGGGCGGCAGAGGCCAATCCGCGAATCGTTGGTCTTACTGCCGACCTGGGCAAGTACACCGACATCCACCTATTCGCCAATCGCTTCCCCGAACGCTTTTTCCAGATCGGCATGGCGGAGCAAAATCTGATCGGAGTGGCTGCCGGCCTGGCGCGCACCGGGTTTATTCCTTTTGCCACCACCTACTGCGTATTTGCTTCCCGGCGGGCCTATGATTTCATCGCGATCGGCGCAGCATTAGGCAGCGCCAATGTGAAAATCCTCGCCGGATTGCCGGGCCTGACTACCGGCTATGGTGGCACCCACCAGGGGATCGAAGACCTCGCCCTGATGCGCTCGATACCTAACTTGACGGTGATCGATCCCTGCGACGCGACCGAATTGACGCAGGTAATTCCCGCAATCGCAGAACATCCCGGCCCCGCGTACGTGCGCCTGATGCGGGGCCAGGTACCCATCACCCTCGACCCGGCCTATTACCAGTTTGAAATAGGAAAGGCGAAATTGTTGTGCGAGGGCGCTGATGTGGCCATCATCAGTAC
>JBARKD010000349.1:0-10760 GCA_049800615.1 Acidobacteriaceae bacterium
ATCGAGCAAGAGAGACGTGAAGCAGGGGCTAAAGCCCGACGTATTCTGAATCATTTACGGCCCGACTGAAGTCGGGCCCTGATACAAAAACCGCGTTTTTCCCGCAGCCTGTGAAGCCGGTTTTCCATTCGCTTTGACGGCGGGGCTGAAAAAGCCGCGCCCCTTCAAAGCAAAAAAGCCACAGACTCGGGATGACGGCTTTGTGTATTGGTGGGTAAGCTTCACTAATCAGGTGGCACAGGGCGATAGGGCGACCATTGGAAAAAGGAATCTTCGAAAAGGCAGAGGCGGCCGCGGCGGCGGTGAGGAAACGCATGCAGATCACACCTCGGGTGGCGATCGTGCTTGGCTCGGGCCTTGGCGCATTCGCAGAACGGATCGAGCGAGCAGTGATTGTTCCCTATCGCGACATTCCCTATTTTCCCCGGCCTACGGTCGAGGGCCACAGCGGCCGCCTGGTCGCAGGTTCCGTGTCCGGGATTCCCGTCGTCGTCATGCAGGGCCGGGTGCACGCCTACGAAGGGTACACGCCGGAAGAAGTCACTTTTCCCGTACGGATGCTGGGCCGATTGGGGATCACGACGCTGGTGGTTACCAATGCCGCAGGGGGTGTCCGCCTGGATCTCAAGCAGGGGCAACTGCTGCTGCTGTGCGATCACATCAATTTCACCGGCTCGAATCCGCTGTCCGGGGCCAATGACGATCGGCTCGGGCCGCGGTTCTTCGATATGGGCGAGGCGTACTCCAAGCGGTTACGCCTTCTTGCGCGTTCGATCGCTCCGCTGGCGGAGGGGGTTTATCTCGCCGTTTCGGGCCCCAGTTACGAGACGCCGGCCGAAATCCGCGCGTTCCGCGGGTGGGGAGCAGACCTGGTCGGCATGTCCACCGTGCACGAAGTGATTGTGGCGCGGCACATGGGCATCGAGGTTCTGGGCATTTCCTGCGTCACAAATATGGCCGCGGGCATTCTCGAACAGCCCATTCACCACCAGGAAGTGGTGGAGACCGGCGCCCGGGTGCAGAGCGAGCTGACCAATCTTTTGACGGCGCTGGTACCCAAGCTCCACGGGGGAAATTAACGGAGGGAAACCCTCTAAAATCGCGCTATTTTGCTATTCTCAAAGAAGCTATGCCTACGAAAAAAGAACTTCTAACCACCCCGATTCGCCACATCGACATCAAGCAACACAATGTCGTTCCGCTGGTGGATGCCATGCAGTCGATGGCCTATAGTTCCCGTGATCTCGCCCGGGCTGCATCGATCTACGAGCGCATGCTGCGCGACCAGGAGTGCGGGGTCATTCTGTGCCTCGCCGGCTCCCTGATCAGCGCTGGGCTGAAACAGATTTTTGTCGATCTCATCCGCAATAACATGGTGGACGCCGTGGTTTCGACGGGCGCCAACATGGTCGACCAGGACTTCTTCGAGGCTCTGGGTTACAAGCACTGGATCGCCGACGATTTGTATCGCTCGGGGACAGAGGACGCGACGCTTCGCGAGCTGATGATCGACCGCATCTACGACACACTGATCGACGAAGAAGAGCTGCGTCTGTGCGACGATAGCTGCCGCATCATCGCGGACTCGCTGGATCCCCGGCCTTACAGCTCGCGCGAGTTTATCCGCGAGATGGGCGCGTGGCTGGAGAAGGAAGGGAAGACGCCGGAAAAAGGGGGAGCGGACAGCATCATCTACTCCGCTTACCAGATGGATGTCCCGATTTTTGTTCCCGCCTTCAGTGACTGTTCCGCCGGCTTCGGATTGGTGGCACACCAGCATAAGCGGGGCGACAAGCCGAAGGTGGCAATCGACTCGGTCAAGGACTTCTACGAGCTAACCCAGCTGAAAATCGCCAACCCGACGACTGGTCTGCTCATGATCGGCGGCGGGGTTCCTAAAAATTTCGCTCAGGATATCGTGGTGTCGGCGGAGATTCTGGGAGTCGATGCTCCCATGCATAAGTACGCAATTCAGATTACGGTGGCGGATGTGCGCGACGGTGCGCTGTCGTCGAGCACGCTGAAAGAAGCCAGCTCCTGGGGCAAGGTGGACACGACTTACGAACAGATGGTGTACAGCGAAGCGACCATGGCGCTTCCACTAGTGACTGGCTATGCCTTTCATAAGCAAGCACATGCGCAAAGGAAGCAACGTCGCTGGTCGCGCCTGCTGGAGCCGGTGACGGCGTAGCCGATGAAGCATACGGGTGAATAAGTAACCGCCGCCGGTCATCGGCGGTGGTACGAAAGTGGCACGGTCAGCCACTCTTTTTCCGGAGTTTCGACTGTGGGGCCGGTATACTTCGGAGAATCCCCCAACAGAAGGTCACTGAATATTTTCGGGGGGTTAATACCTTGTCTCTGCTTCTTGGTGTAGCCGGTGTTACGTATGCGATACTTTTCCTCGGATTCTGGTCGCTTGGCCGTATGTCGGCGCTGTCAGATAGGTTTGTTGAGAGTCGTGCGAACGTAATTCCGTTTCATCGCAGCTAATTAGTATTTAAGAGGAGCCAGCGCGTCCGCGACCCCAACCTAAAGGAGCGCGCTGCTTCGTCGACTGTGGTTTTCCCCGATCCGACCTGTTGGAGGTGCGTGAGTTCCTGTTCGAGGCTTGCGTGGACTCCGGGTAGTTACTGTGTCGGCCCAATCCCGCCGCCTATACTCCCGGTATCAGCGTTAAGATGAGCGCTTATCGTCGCATTGAAAGCGACGATTCCGGCGAGAGCTCGTAACGAGACCCGCATCGATCGAGTCCGAGTGAATTGGCTTCGAGATAGACTGCCGTCCACGACGTTTTTCGCGGTAGCGCTGTTGCTCTCGGCCTATGGCGGCTTGGTACTGCTGCTGGGCTGGGGAGGAACGTTTTCCGCTGCCGTCATCACCTGGGCGTTTGCCCAGGTGCTGCTGATCGGGTTATGCGTGCATAGTTTTCTGGACGCATCCCGGCAGGATGACGCGGACTGGCAGGTACAACAGGTCGCCCAGCTGCAGCGAAGCATCCTGGATTCCGCCGGGCCGATGATTCTGGCCACCGACCTCCAGGGCAATCTGCTGATTTTCAATCCCGCCGCTGAACGGATGCTGGGTTACCGCAATCATGAGGTGCTGGGCCAGCTCAACGCACACGACCTCTTTCCTGAAGGCGAACTGGAGCGGGTGGGACAACTCCTGGTGTCACGGCTGGATCGCTCCCCACTGGTCGACCTGCACAGCGTTTCTCCAGAACTCAAGCACTACGTGCAATACGTCACAAGCTTTCCGGTGAGCCGGGTGCGGGGATTCGAGATCCTCTGCCGACGGAAGGACGGAAGCACCTTCCCCGCGATGGTCTATCTCTCGGCGGTGAGGAATGCCGAAGGGGCTCTAACCGGTCTGCTGGCGATTGCCACCGATTTGACGGCCACCAAGCGGGCCGAGCACGCCTTGCGCGAGAGTGAAGAACGCTACCGCGATCTATTCGACAATTCGCAGGAGATGATTGCTACGCTGAGTCCCCGGGCGAAGTATCTGTACGTCAATCCAGCCTGGCAGACCTGTTTTGGCAAGAGCGCCGCGGCATTTGAGAGCCTCCTGAGCTTTGAGACGGCGTTCCCCCCGGAAATGCAGGCCAATGCAGCCGGCCTCTTCGATCGCGCGCTGCGCGGCGAGCGCATCGATCACGCCAATCTGAGGGTGCAGGATGCCAACGGCATGTACCGGGAGCTGGAAGCCAGCCTAAGCTGCCGCCAGGACCGAAGTGAGCCGGTCTCAGTGCGCTGCATCTTCCGTGACGTCACGGCCCAGTATCAGCGCGAACGCCGGCTAGCCATGCAGCTGGCGGTCAGCCAGGTGGTGGGTGAATCCACGACATCGGACGAGGCTCTGCCGGCCATGCTCGAATCGCTGGGCACCAACCTGGGGTTCGATATGGCGGGACTGTGGTTTGTGAGCAGCGACCACCATTGCCGTTACCTGGCCGGCTGGTATGCGCCCGATCGTGCCTGCACCGAGTTCCATCGCGACAGCATTGGACGGGTGTTGCAAAAGGGCAAGGATCTGCCCGGCCAGATCTGGGCGGCGGAGAGCCCCTGCTGGATCGAAGACCTGCACGAAAACGGCAATTTCCTGCGCTCGGCCTCGGCCAAGGCGGACGGGCTGGTGACCGGATGGGGTGTTCCTGTTCGGGTGGGCAACCAGGTCATCGCGGTGGTCGAATTCTTCAGCCGCCAGAAACAGCGGGAAGACACGGAAATGATGGCCACGGTGGAAACGGTGTGCGCTTCCATTGGGCAATTCATGGCGCGCTCCGCCCAGGAGAGCCGGCTGGAAGAGCTAAACCGGCAAAAGGAATCGATCCTCAATTCCGTAGCCGACGGGATTTTCGGCACTGACTCGGCCGGGCGGATCGTTTTTGTCAACCCGGCGGCGGCGAGCATGCTGGGCGCCCATGCGTATGACCTCATCGGCCGCACGGTGCACTCGGTGGTCCATGAAGAGCGCAAGGGCCTGGAGAAGTGTACTGAACAATGCCGCATCCGGCGCGCCTTTACGACGCGCGAAGGAACCCGGGGCGAAGATGTCTTCTATCGCAAAAACGGGGCCTCCTTCCCGGTCGAGTTCTCGGCGACGCCGATGGTCGAGCACAATGTGGCGGTGGGCAGCGTGCTTAGCTTCCGCGACATCAGCCAGCGTTATGCGCTGGACCGGATGAAGGACGAATTCGTCTCGACTGTGAGCCATGAACTGCGTACGCCCCTTACTTCTATTCGCGGATCGCTGGGCCTGCTCTCCACCGGCCTGCTGGGGGAAATGGGCGAGAAAGCGTCGAACCTGTTGCGCATTGCCGTCAGCAACTCCGATCGGCTCGTGCGCCTGATCAACGACATTCTCGATCTGGAGCGGATGCAATCCGGGCGGGCGCCGCTGACCTATCGCAACTGCGATCTGGAGGAGTTGGCCCGGCAAGCCATCGATGCCATGACACCCATGGCGGAAGCTGCGAAGGTCCAGCTGCTGCAGGATTCGGGGTCGGTGTATATGGAAGTGGATCCCGACCGTCTGCAGCAGGTGATGACCAACCTGCTGAGCAACGCCATCAAGTTCTCGCCGCCGCAGTCGCAAGTCACGGTTTCGATCGAGCGGCTGCTGGACGGAGTGACGATCAGCGTGCGAGACAATGGCCGCGGCATTCCCAAGGATAAGCTGGAGTCGATTTTCGACCGTTTTCAGCAGGTGGACGCATCCGATGCGCGGCAGAAGGGCGGAACCGGGTTGGGTCTGGCCATTTGCCGCACCATCGTGGTTCAGCACGGCGGACGCATCTGGGCGGAACGGAATCCCGACCGAGGCTCTACGTTCCGCATGTTCCTGCCCTCAGTCAGCCGGGATCCCGAAATTCTGCGTTTGGGGGGGAGTTCGGCAACATCGGCGGCAGGCGCAACCACGGTGATGGTTTGCGACGAAAACCCGGAGACCCGCTCGAGGTTGGCCGAGAGTTTGCGACAGAACGGCTATACCGCGCTCGAGGCGCCCAGCGGGGACGACGCTGTGGCCATGGCCCGGCAAACTCCCATCCAGGCCATCATGCTCGATATGAGCCTGCCCAGCTTACAGGGATGGGAGACCCTGCACCTGTTGCGGGACGATGTACGGACGGCGGGAATTCCGGTGGTAGTGTTGAGCGCTTTTGGCGCACTCAACGACCCCGAGGTGGAAAAAGCCGCGGATGCATGGCTCGAGCAGCCGCTCGAAACAGAATCCATGCTGGCGGCCCTGTCTAAGGTGCTCCAGCCGGAACGCCAGCCTGCGCGCGTGCTACTGGTAGAGGACGATGCCGATTTGGCCAAGGTCATTCTGGCTACTTTCGAGCGGGCAGGCATTAACATTCATCATGCCGCCACTCAACGTAAGGCGATGGAGTTGTGCGTTTCCTCGCGGCCAGACCTGCTGGTTCTCGACATTGGGCTGCCTGACGGAGACGGCTACGGACTGGTGGACTGGCTGCGCCAGCAAAACGAGATGAAGCAGCTGCCGCTGGTGGTTTATTCGGCAAAAGACCTCGACGAAGCTGAACGCAAAAAGCTGCGACTGGGACCGACCGAATTCCTGACGAAGGCGCGCGTGCAACCCCAGGACGTTGAAACCCTGGTGCTATCCATGCTGCGAGTGCCGCTGGGGGGAAGCGAAGTGCCGCTGGGATTGGAAGGGACGAGCTCTTCCGGTGATTAGGGCCACCACCGAACTTATGACGCGCCAAATCTTGATCATTGATGACGAAGACGATATCCGCCTGGTGGCGGCAATGAGCCTGGAAACAGTCGCGGGTTGGGACGTTGTGCTTGCCAACTCGGGTCGACAAGGGATTGAACGGGCCAGCACAGAACAGCCGGATGCGATCCTTTTGGACGTCATGATGCCGGAAATGGATGGCCCCACTACCTTGCTGAAGCTGAAAGCCAACAGCACCACCTCGCATATTCCGGTGCTGCTGCTGACCGCCAAGGTGCAGGGCCCCGATCAGCGGAAGTTCGCAGAAATGGGAGTCGCGGCTATTCTTTTTAAGCCCTTTGATCCTCTTACCCTGGCACGTCAGATTTCTTCCGCATTAGGCTGGAAGGAAGGCGGATAAAGCCGTTGACCGAAATCGACCCTACTCACCCCGATTCAGCTGCCTCGGATAAACAAAGCCCGGACCAAAAGCTGCAAGCGATGATAGCGGTTGTCTGGGACCGGAGCCGTCACACTGTGGTCGAGCGAGCTGCCTTGCTGCGCAACGCAGCCGATCTACTCATGGAGAACCGCCTGGATGAAGCGACCCAGATGAATGCCGTCGATTCCGCGCATAAGCTGGCCGGCGTCCTGGGCACCTTCGGCCTGGCGCGGGGCACCGATCTGGCTCGGGATGCTGAGATATTTTTTGGCCGCTCGACGCGGCCGGACAGGGCGGAGATCGAACGGTTGCGAGCCATGTTGGCAGAATTGACCCATCTCATCGACCGGGGGCCCGGCAACGCCGCGTGACTCCCACGATTTGCCCTTTCCCGCGCGTTCACCTACTAAAATAGAGGTTATGAACGACTTGGGCCGGCTCCTCATCGGTCTGGGATTGCTGCTGCTCGTCGCCGGCGGATTACTGCTACTGCTGGGCCGTACGGGCCTGCCCCTGGGGCGGCTTCCGGGAGATATCGCCTACCGGGGCAAGAACGTTTCCGTATATTTTCCCCTCGGTACCTCGATCCTGGTGAGCGTGCTTCTCTCCGTGGTCTTCTATCTGCTATCCCGCTTCGGGAAGTAATATCGATTTCATTTGCTGGAGGCGAAGGTGCCCGATCCGCAGGAAACAGTGAACCAGATGGGGCTGGCATTCCCGGAAGCTCCCGTGGCCAAGGGGAGGCACGTTTGGAAGGTCGGCCAGCTCGTGGGAGAGGTCAGAAACCACATTGAACGCGAATATGCCGCCGTGTGGGTGGAGGGCGAGATTTCGAACCTGCGGCCTGCACCTTCGGGCCACATTTACTTCACCCTGAAAGACGGCGATGCCCAGCTACCGGTTGTGCTGTTCCGCAAGCAGGCGATCCTGCTGCGCTTCCGGCTGGAGGATGGATTGCAGGTGCTGGTGCGGGGCCGGGTGTCGGTCTACGAGCAAAGGGGCCAGATGCAGCTGGTCGCCGAGCTGGTAGAGCCGGTCGGCGCCGGGTCACTGCAAATCGCGTTTGAGCAACTGAAAACCAGGCTTCAGCAGGAAGGGCTGTTTGACGCCGCTCGTAAGGCGCCTCTACCGGCTTTCCCGCATTGCATCGGGATTATCACTTCCCCTTCGGGCGCCGTAATTCGAGACTTTCTCAATATTGCCCGACGCAGGCATCTGGGGCTGTATGTACAGATTTATCCTGCCGCCGTACAAGGGGACTCGGCGGCTCTTGAAATCGCCGCGGGTCTGGCCTTCTTCAACCAGTCGCGTGCGGTGGATGTCGTCGTGCTGGCCCGTGGCGGCGGCTCCCTGGAAGACATGGCTCCGTTCAACAGCGAATTGCTGGCCAGAGCCATCGCCAATTCCCGGCTGCCCGTGGTTTCGGCGGTTGGCCACGAGACTGATTTCACCATCGCCGATTTTGTGGCCGATCTTCGCGCCCCGACGCCGTCGGCGGCAGCCGAACTGCTCACCGAGGCGCAGCATAAGGTGGAGGAGCGGTTGGAGCAATTGCATCGCCGGCTAACCCAAGCCTGCCGCTTTCAGCTAGTACGCGCCCGGGAACGCTTTGCCCGGCTCTCGGCGCCCGCTGCATTTGGCCGAATGAGGAACACCCTGGCTCGGCGGCAGCAGCGGGTGGACGAGTTGCAGTACCAGCTGGAGGGGGCCTGGCGTCGGCAAAATCGCTGGATGGCCGAAACGTTGCAGAAACTCGAAGCCCGACTGCTGCGTCAGGATGTCAGCCATCGGATGCGTTTCGTGCGTGATCGGCTCGGGGGCCTGGACGGGCGGATCGACCGTGCACAAAAGGAGCTGCTGCAGCGATTTGGGGCCCGGCACGCGCATGCGCATGGGCTGCTGCAGAGTCTCTCTCCGCTGGCGGTTTTGAATCGGGGCTATGCCTTGGTTTTCGACGAGGCTGGGGCCTTGCTCCGAGATGCGTCGGCTACGAACGATGGCAGCCTGATCACAACTCGATTCGCACGGAGCACGCTGGTGAGCCGGGTGATTGAAAGGAAACCACCGCAAACCAGCTCATGAGAAAACTGTTTGGAACCGATGGGATTCGTGCGGTCGCCGGGGTAGCTCCCCTGGACCCAGCCACTATCTTCGCCACCGGGATAGCCCTGGCTTCGAAATTAAAGGCTGTCGTCCCGGCGCCCCGTGTGCTGCTGGGGGCTGACACACGCGAGTCCAGTCCCTGGATCTCGGCGGTGATTGCCGCCGGATTGGAGGCCGGGGGGGCGACTGTCCTGAATGCGGGTGTGATCACCACGCCGGGGATCGCTTACCTGACGCGGCAGCGCAAGCTGGCTGCCGGAGTGGTTATTTCGGCATCGCACAACCCCTGGCAGGACAACGGGATCAAGGTATTCGGGGGCGATGGTTACAAGCTGCCCGACGCAACAGAGATAGAGATTGAAGGGGAGATTTTCCGGCGCCTCGAGGAAAATTCCGCGCCGGACGTGGCTACACTCAGGCCGCCACCCGCCAGTCGAGAATACCGGGAAGAATACGAGGCGTTCCTGCGCAACGCGGTGCCGGGACTGAACCTTGGGGGCAGGAAAATCGTCGTCGACTGCGCCAACGGGGCGGCCGCGCTGATCGCGTCCGAGCTGTTTCCCTTGTTTGGAGGGGAAGTTCGTCTAACCCACGTTAGCCCCAACGGGCGCAATATCAACGAAAACTGCGGAGCCCTGCACCCTGAAGTCGTGGCTAGGGAAACCAAGGAATGGGGTGCTGACCTGGGAGTCACCTTCGACGGGGACGCGGACCGGGCTCTTTTCGCCGACGCCCAGGGCCGGGTCGTCAATGGCGACGGAGTGATGCTGGTGGCGGCGCGCGATATGAAGGCAAAATCCGAGCTGGCGGGCGACCTTGTCGTGGCCACGACGATGTCGAACATGGGCCTGGAGGCTGCCCTGCGGGATAGCGGCATCCGCATGCTGCGCGCTCCGGTTGGCGACAAGTACGTGCTGGAGATGATGCAGAAACATCAGGCGAGCCTGGGAGGAGAGCAGTCGGGTCATATTCTCTTTCTGCGCCGCAGTACAACCGGGGACGGGCTGCTGACGGCTTTGGTGTTGCTGGACCTGGTCGTGCGGTCGGGCAAGCCGCTGCACGAGCTGTTAAGCGACCTGCGGGTTTTTCCCCAGGTGATCGTTAACGTGCGTGTTCGGGAGAAGCGGCCCCTGGAGGAGATTCCGGCTGTGGTCGAGAGCATCCAACAGGCGGAGTCGGACTTGCACGGAAACGGCCGGGTGGTGGTGCGCTATTCCGGCACGGAGGCCCTGGCACGCGTCATGATCGAAGCCGAATCGGAGCAGCAGATGCGGGAACACGCCGAGCGCATTGCGCAGGCGATTCAGATAGAAATAGGGGTATAGGAGATTGTCATGATTACCGCCATTCTTTTGCTTGCCATGCTGCAACCGCAAGACGCTGGGCTGACGCCCGCGCCAGCGGGGGTTACGACGACAGCGCCGGTGAGGACAGAGAAACTGACGCCGGAGGAAGTGCAGCACCTGACCGCCGCCAAGAAAGCCGTAGCCGATGCCCAGGACCAGTTGATCAAGGCCAAAGCCGCCCTGAAGGGGACCACCGACGGCATCGAGCTGGCGCATCACGCGAATACGGACTGTGGTTGTTACGTGGACAGCACGGGCCGCGATTACGACAAGGTGGAATACAAAGGCGATAGCCTCATCATTCAACATATCCATGAGGCTCCGCCAAGCCTGAGCAAGAAGACTGCGCCTTAGCAGGCTGCGGAAAAACAACGTAGCGGCTCGACAGACCTACCCTGCGTAGTAAGTTGTCTACGCAGGGGTACGCTATCTAGCGCCTCGCTCGTTGCTTCGGCGCGTTTTTCCGCAGCCTGTTAGCCGGGTTTTACCCGCGGCCAAGCAGTGGCGGGATGCCGATTTGAATAATTTTCAACCGTCCCCTGGGACTAGAAGTGCGCCAGGAGCTCTGCGAAGGTGGAAAGCTGGAGCAGAGTTTGTCCGGATGGGGGATTGTCGACCACCTCGTGTTCCAGAACCCAGGTGGACGGATGAGGCACAAATATGGCGTTCAGTCCGGCGGAAAG
>JBARKD010000350.1:0-2159 GCA_049800615.1 Acidobacteriaceae bacterium
GTCTGGGCTGATGGGCAGGGTGCGGCTGATGGCTGCAAACGGTCGATGATGCGGTCAGCGATCAGCCGGGAGAAAAACTGCAGTTCCCTCCCCCCATCCCACTTCACTTCTGATTCTCTGCCGTGCCCGCGACGCGGACGAGGGGAAAGCCCGCCCCTCCCGGACCGGGCTCGCTGGTCATAAACAACCTCGCGTGATCGGCGTCGGAGAGTTCAACCCGGAAGCTGACCAGGGAGCCATCCGGGCGGTGCATATCGAAGCTCACCTTCTGTGGTTCGTATTTCAGGTTTTCCATCGGGCCGCTCCCCTGTCCGTCCACATGCGCATTGCTACCGTCAGAGTTACTTTTGATGAGGTAGAAGATCGCGCTTCCACTGGCGTGGCCGGCATCCTGTTCAATCGTGAGATCCATCACAGGAAGGTTGTTCCGCGTGCCGTGCCATTTGCCGGCAAGGGTCGTTTGTGCGTTGCCGGCAAATGCACCGGCGAGCAAGGATGCGAGGATAATAAGATTTCGCATTTCAGGTCTCCTTTTCGGTTGCGTTCTATCGCTCGTGCGCGATCGCCGCGGTGGCGAGGGTTCCGCCAAGCCCCATGGTCTCCACCGCGGTCGAGGGCACAATCACAGTCGCGCCTTTCTCCTTCATGGCTTCGTAGAGCATGTTCATTGCCCGCAGATGCAGTGCTCCCGGATTCTCCCCGTAGGTTCTGGCGGCTTCGGCAAACTTGCCGGCAACCTGGGTTTCCGCGTCACCCAGGATGAGGCGTGCCTGACGCTCCCGCTCCGCTTGCGCCTGCTGCGACATGGCGTTTTCGAGCGCCTGGGGAATGCGGACATCACGAATCTCCACTGACTGGATGGTGATGCCCCAGGGGTTCGTCTTAGCATCAAGGATCAGTTGCAGCTGCTGGCCCATGCTTTCCCGCTCCGTGATCATCTGCGCCAGCTCATGGCGGCCGATGGATTCGCGTAGCGCGGTCTGGGCACTCATGTTCACCGCTTCGCTGAAGTTCTCCACCTCGAGAATCGACTTTTCCGCGTTCCACACCAACCAGAAAATAATCGCATCCACATTGACCGGCACTGTGTCACGGGTGAGCGTCGATTCCGCGGTCACGGTCGCCACCCTCACGCGCTGATCGACAAAACGGCTGAGCGTATCTACCACAGGAACAATGAGGAAGATGCCCGGTCCGCGCAGGCCGCGGTACCGCCCAAAGCGCAGAACGGCCACGCGCTCCCACTGCTGCACCACCTTGATCGAGAATAGAAGGCAAAGACCAACCGCGATGCCGGCAAAATACAACAGAAGCTGATGAAAATACATACCAGCTGCAATGCCGGCGGCGGAACAGACAACGAGGGCTGCAATTCCAGGGCCGCTGACATCCACTCCAGTGGGTCTGCTATCCACTCCTAAGTTTCTGCCTATCATCGTTTTTCTCCTTTTGGCTTGGCGCCGCTTGCCGGCCTGCCGTCGGTCACGCGATCGCGCAGGGCCTCAATGAGCTCCTCGAGGTTGAAACCGCCCGCGCCCGCCCTGGCCGTGAACTCCTCCACCAGTTGCTCCAGGCCGCGAGAGCGCTCCAGCTCATCCCGCTTGATGGTCTGCTCAGCGATGAAGGTGCCCGTGCCCTGCTGGGTATCGAGAGCACCGCGAATTTCCATCTCGCGATACGCCCGCATCACGGTGTTGGGATTGATCTCGAGATCGACGGCGACCTGCCGGACGGTCGGCAATTGATCGCCGGGTGCCAGAACTCCCGTAGCAATCGCGGCCTGCACCTGGTCGATCAGCTGGCGGTAGAGGGGCACACCGCTTTGCATGTCGAGGTGGAAGGCGAAAGAGCGGCGGGCTGGAACCGGATTCTTCATGCAGATGAATAATGTACTAGTCTACTAGTACATGTCAAGCGAAAACTTGCTGGAAAGCAAGAGCGCTTGCTGGAAAGCAAAGAGCGATCGACAGCGCAAGTCGCTTCTCGAAGCAAACCCGCTCCGAGGACGACCCCGGTCGGCTGTGGGTTGCTGCGCAATCCATCTCACTTTTCGCTGAGTTTGCTGGTTTCCGAACTTCCCCTGTGGCGGCCCGGTATCGTATAAGTGAGCGGGCAAGTCTTACTCTTCGCATACACCGGCATTCCAGGAGAACCGCATG
>JBARKD010000351.1:0-9437 GCA_049800615.1 Acidobacteriaceae bacterium
CCTTGAGTCCTACAACCTGAGTCCACGAGGAGTAGTTCTCCAGGAAGTCCTCGACCTTTACGAATTTGTGTGTGTTCATTGCTCTCTCACCTATGCGGGACGGAGTTGGGTTTTGGGCCTGGTGCGAAGATAACTACGCCGGCTTGGGGTGGTACTCGACGGCCATCCACACACAATCGGAGTCTGCATAGTACTGGTGCCATGGATAAATAAACGTGGAAGAATCGACAACCTCGCAGAACGGTGTCGCTGTTGTGTAGCCAGGGCTCATCGGCTCATCGTGATATAGGGTCCGGTCATCGTTGGCGTAGAACTTCTGCATGCGTCCGCAGCCGGTGACCTGGGTATGAATCTCAATAAAGGCGTGCTCATTGTGAATTGCGCAGTCGGTCTTCTCCGGCGAAAACCAGAGATTGACCTTCACCAGGTAAGGAGTGACACCAAAACTTCCCGCTCTTTGGCCCGGCAGGGTGGCGGGATCAAAGGCGATGGTTCCGATGTCGTCCTGCGACGAGCGATAAAGCGGCGTGTCGCGTGGGAAGGATCCTCCTGGCGGAATGAGATCGGAGTACAGCGCCCAGCCGGGTTCGAGAACAATGCCGCCTGGATTACGCGCACGCGTCGGCTGCAACACCACCGCCGACTCTCCCGAAGTGATTCTTGCGTTCTGAACAATAAGAGAGCAGAACGGGGGGATGATATTGGCCACCTGGGCGTCGAGCAGAATGCCCGTGCGGTTGGGGTTCACCACGATCGCGCTCTCCGCGATGTAGTAGTCCTGCAGATTGGACACGAACATCGCGGAGATACGCGCACCTGAAAAGTTCAGGTGCTTGACGGTGTTGACGGTGCTGATTGCCGGCTCCTTCAGTTGCGTGGTGATCATGGCCTCATCCGATCGTGTCGTTGCGATAGACAACGATTTTGGCGTCCTTGGCGACGTAGTACTTGGCCACCGAGTAAGCGATGGTGGCGAAGTCGACCTTGCCTCGGCCATAGAAATCGCCCAGGGCTATACGCGCCGCGGACTCGGTAGCGACGTGCCATTTGGCGAAGACCCCGTTGCGCGCGTCGATGGCCTTGTAATAAATGACCCCCTGCCAGGGTGCGGGCCCGCGAAGCGCGATCAGGAATTCGTCATCCCCGTCCTGATCGAAGTCCGCACACATGACACAGTGCCCCGGGCCCTCTCCGTTCTCGTTGGGGTCACCAAAAACATCGAGCAGATAGCGCTTCCACTCGACCTTGTCCGCGGGACCGGTGGACTGCTTGGTGTACACCGCTACGGTGTTGCCATGAAACGGCTCCACTGTGGCGACGTAGGCAAACGGATCCTTACCAAGCCGGCCGGCATCCACATCGCCGCTGCCCCTGAAACCGGTCTGTTCAAACTGCGTGAGTTCTCCGGTCCCGATAAGCTGCTTGACCCAACGCGCGGAACGCTGATCGTAGTAAAGCCAGGTAATTCCCTCGTCCGATGCCATGAGGATAGAATCCAGGTCGGACCCGGGAATATAGTTTTGCTTCCGGATCACTCCGTGGATCATACGGAAGGACGAATCGTCCACGGTGGTCATGGGCCAATTGGCTGCAGTTTCCGCGCCGTCGGGCTTTTGGAAAAGCACCACCGGCAGCAAAGCATGGACGTTCTCCCGCGCCACAATGGGGAATCCCAGAACTTCGATCCGTTCCCGCTGTGTGAAGTAGCCCACGCGCAGACGATGCATCCCTGTCGTGCGTCCGATGTAGTGCCTTGCCCAGCGTTGCTGGGTGTTGAGTTGCGGTCCGGGATTCTCGACCCAGTCGATCTTCCCGCCATTGACGTCCGGATCGTCGATTCGCCCGCCGGGCCCATAGAGTTCGTAGGTGATCACGGCGTCGTTGAAACCCTTGCCGCTGACATCACCCCAATCCATTCCGACCGGCATATGCATGCCGCTGGTCATCAGGTGCCGTTTCCATTCGACACCGTTTTCATACCAGTAGATTTCCCCCATCGCGAGACCGTAACCGATCAGGTCTGGCTTACCGTCACCGTTCAGATCCGGTGCTTCGAGCCAATATCCATCACGCAATTCATCAATGACAACATGCGGAGTGAACTTCGGCACAGCGCAGGTCCACGCAGGACCCAGGACTCCAGGCGTTTCCAAAAGAGTAGCCATTACAATCCTCCATGGGTAAGTCGAGTTAAGCCGTAAGGAATTGGAACTGTGTAAGAGCAGCGGAGACAGAAGAAATGCAGTTTCGCACCTCTCCCGCAATTTCTTCTGAGCATTTGCTCAAGAACCACAAGTAAGGCTCCGAGGATTTGTCACGACATGCAATGTCGCACAGACCCTCGGCACAACTTTGAACAACTCTTTTCCTGTTTAGTGGAACGAACGTGAGTCTCGATCACACTCCACGCGTGTGTCAAACACGATTTGTAATTGCCTGTGGAAACTGTCCGCGGCATTATGTGCGTATGTACCACTGAGTAAAGCGGCATTTCTTAGATAACTCCCCGAGATACATGGATCTTGGAAGCACACCATCATGGATTGCCATGGATTGGCTGCTCTCCTGCTCAACCTGATTCGGATATAAAGCTGGCTTAATAAAAGCCTGGAATCCCAATGGCGACCGGATTGTCCTTTTTCGGGGCTGGATTCTTCGACAGACGAGAGGTTGCGAGAAACGAGGTTTCAGAAGTTTTCAGGGACGGACATCCCCGGTCCGGCATCCACAAATCTTTTTTCTTGCCAATTCACAGATGTTTCTAAGAGATTTAGAGATCGTACCCTTCTAGAATCAACCTGCTAGGTGCGAACATGGCCACGATTACACTCACCGATACTTCGGCCGCCTCTGTAGACGTAACTGTCTTTGACGACTCACTCCTGGGAAAAACTCCCTCGTCGGTCGTCCACTTCCTGCGCTCAGACATTATTGGAGCGCTAAGCCAGACCCTCGACCAGGTTCAGATCAATTCGATCTCCATCGGCTTCGACTATGAGCCGTCTTTTTCGCTCGCAGGCGGTACAGCGCAGTTCACGGCGGGCGGGGGTCCAACCGGAGAACTGGATCTCCTGAAGCCGGCTGACACAGGCGCGAGTCCGCTTTTTCCCCAGGATCAATTCGGAACAGACATCGAGATGGTGGCCAATTATTACCTGGCGTTGTCCTTCCAACTCGGAGTGACGGCCGGAGCCACCGCAACGCCAGGAGCATTCACCCTTACCCTGTCAAGTTCGGCGACCGCTAGCGCAAAACTCTACCTGCCCTTCGGGCGCGACGAAAGCGGAGCTTATCCCACGCTGCAGGTAGCATTGCAAACGCTCCTCAATTCGTTTGCCCTCCCCTCGAAGAACGCCCTTCCCAACATGCCGGTGGGAACCGTATTTATTTTCGATGCCCAGGGATCGGTGGCATTTCAAGCGCAACTCGACTTCCTCGCGGCCGTCAGTCCCACAGCTACACCCGGAGTTTGCACCTCCGCCGGGCCAATCACTGTGACGGCCGGGCCGAGCGTCACCCTGGGCGGCGGCTTTACCCTCAGCGGTGAAATCGAAACCCGAATCTGGAAAAAGACGGCGACTGTCGTGCAGATCGGTTACTACAAAAAGAAGGGATCCACCTTTACCGTCACGTTTGACGCAAGTGTCGGAGTGGACGTAGCCGTCGGCGGTTACGACCTCATTGCAAAGCTTTACGGACTCCTGGGCGACTCAGGCGAATTGGATTCCAACTGGCTCAGCGCCAATGTGCCGAGTTCCATGGCGGGGGACGTACAAACCGCCTACCAGGCTGCGGTCGCGACAAAGCTCGCCATCGCCATCGACGAGGAGTGCGACACCTCGGTCACTACCCAGGCAGCATTTTCCTGGAACTTCGATCTCTCCGCTCTGGATGCCGCAGGCCAGCAGGCGCTGGATGGCGTCTTCCAGGGCGATCTTACTTCCCTGCTCGGCGCCGCGAGCCTACCCGCGGGCATCACCAAGGCAGGAAGCGTCCTCGACCGGACGAACGAGGTTAAACATACCTTTTCGTTCAACTTTCTCGGCCTTTTCGATCACGCCTCGGTCGAGGACGCGGTCCGAGACCTGCAGACTAAATGCTCCGACGATGGGCAACTCATCCTCACCGACACGGCCCATCTCACGCGCCTGGCGTCTACCGCGACTCCGTTCGTCAAAGGCGACCAGTTGCGCAAGGTCTTCGCAGAGGATTGCGTTGCCACGATCGGCTACTCGGCGTCCTTTGGCAGTGTTGTTCCCACGGTGACGGCTGGGTACAACTACTTCTCCTACAAGAGCAAGGCCCAGCAGGCTGACCTGCAGCTCTTTGTCGACACGGCCACGCAGT
Organism: Acidobacteriaceae bacterium; assembly: GCA_049800615.1. Taxonomy (GTDB): domain Bacteria; phylum Acidobacteriota; class Terriglobia; order Terriglobales; family Acidobacteriaceae; genus PALSA-350. Next base: position 4,348 of record JBARKD010000351.1, read on the forward strand.
TGCGGGAGGCGAACGCTGCGGCGGACTGGGCAGAGACGCTGCGGTCGCTTTCCAACAGCCAGGCAGCCTCCCTCTTTGTATCGCTCAACTACGACGGCATCGCGGGCAGAAATATTTTTCTCGATCAAGGCGGAAGTCCGCGGAGCATTGCGGATTATCAGGAGATTGGCCGTAACGCGCTGCTCAGCACTCCGGGCCTGGGACTGAGCCCACAGTTCCTTGACAGCCTCAGGCAACCGGCGATCTGGCAGCAGCTTCTTGCTGCAGGTCCGCCGCAGCCCTTCTATCAAATCCTTGACGTCGACCTGGTCAATCCGCCGGCATGGGCGCAGATTTCGTTTACCTGGACACAACATTTCGTGGTCTGGGCGCCGGCCATGCACTCGGCTGGCCAGGCGCTCCAGGGCGTGCTGCAATACCTGACCCAGAACCCGGGGATCGATTCGCTGAACAACCCGGAATTCCAAAGGCGGCGTAAGACTTTTGCCGGTCAGTTACTGACCGCCATTCAGAAGTCCTCTTTGTTCAACGACGCGCTGGGGCTAATGAGTATTTTTGAAGCAGCGCCGCCCCTAAGCAAGACGGTGACGATTACGTATGCAGGCATCAGCAGAAATTATACGTAGCACGGGTCATTCAGAATGGCGAATCCATTGCATCGACGATCCTCTGGCCTAAACGACGATAGCTTTCGAACTGTGACTCCGTAAACCACTGCTCCGCCGTGGAGTCGTGAGGAAAGTGCGGGTGCTCCTTCCTGTAGTTCTGCAGGTCGCCCGGCAGATGTCCCAGATCGACGCGCCCCTCTACCGGAGGTTCAGACAACGGATGCGCCGTAAGTGAGGCCTTTATGTATGTCACGGTTCCGCTCTTGAGCGGCGGCGTTTCCGGGTAGCGGATCTTTCCCTTGACCACATGCGCCGGGCTCCATTCTGTCTTGGTATTCGGAGAGATGCCCGAGAGGTCGAGTTCTATCTCCGCGCCGAAATCAATGCGGCATTTGCGAATTGCTGCGCCGATGCCCTCATACACATACGTGCTGTCTTCTTCCGCATCACAAATCACAATCCGGTAACAGCGCCTCCGTACCAGTTCGTACAGGCCCATGTTGTCAAAGTGGCCGCCATCGGACAGGTACACGTATTTCGAAGTATCGTTCACGCTGCCGAACAACTCACTGAGCAGCCAGATGGGAGCAAACCGTGGCGAAGGAGGTGGAACCGCGGCGTCTGATTGCGTTTGGCCCGCCGCTTCCGAGCGGCGCGGGTTCGGAATCCACAGGCCCAGCCTGGCATCGAACATGGTCAGGAAAAAGGCGGTCGCAGGATTCGTGTGATAGCCCCAGTTTGGACTCACGGCCGCGCCCGATGCCGCCACCGCTGTAGCCAAATTGGGGCCACCCGTATAAAGCGCGCCCGTGCGCACGAAACCGTTAATACGTACATCCCCCTGGCCCTTCTTCCAATCTGTCCAGTTCACCGCATAGCCGCTGTACAGTGGCGTGAACGCAAACGACGCTGCCTTGCGCTCCTGCCATGCCAGGTCTTCCCCAGTTGTCATGTTCAACGTGCAACAGAAAATGGGGATCGGACCCGGGTAGCGATCAGGTGTCAGTTGCTCTATGTTGAGCCCTCGGCTGTCGTGCTCGTCGAATCCCGTCACCGGGCTCGGTTTCCTGTCGGTGTTGGAAGCGCCAAGATAACAGCGCGTCAGGCGATTGCGATAGAACGTATGCATCGAGAACTGATTGATGTCGAGTCGCCAGCCCAGCAAAGCCGCCAGGCCAGCCAGGCATAAGCTGGTTGCTAACCACCCAACCCACGGTGCAAAACTTTGCAACCATGAAATACCTGCCCAGCACGCGATCTGCCGCCCAAAACTGATGACGGGGCCATAAGCCGCATACAGGACCAGCGAAAGCAGCAACGACAGGCCGCCCATATATACATAGGGCGCAACGACAGCGGCATATTCCCAAATACCCCCCGCGGTGGGTTGGTCCCCGCTCGTCTTGGTACTCTTGCCGGAAAGGAAGCCCATCACCGTGGTTCCCACCCAACCGGCCAGCGCTGTCCATTGGATCCAACTCCAGGCACGCAGCGCCACGCCGGGCAGCAACAAAGCGCAAGCAACAATGAGAATCCAACCAGCCCCAGCCACCAGCGTGTATGCGCGGATACGCGCCAGCCATTCCCCGATCCACTCCGGAAACATCTTGCCGATCATTCCTGCCAGCGTCACCATGCTGAATGGGATCAACCAGAAAAACAACAGCCCTCCCAATGTCATCTGGACAGCGGTGGCATCGCTCAGCAGTAGCCAGGTTCGGATGCACGTCATAGAACCGGACCGCAAGAAGACAGCAATCGCTACCGCGAGCACCGTCCCCAGCAGCGCGACAGGAATGCCGAGTAATACCAACCCGGCCACCGTCCGAGCCTCGTACCGCCAGTCCGGCATTGGCTGTGAGACGGCCTTCCGCCGGTCCTGTTCCTGAGCAACGGCATTGCCTAACGCGCCGCCACAAAAAGTTTCTATCCAAACCAGGACCATCAAAAGAGAAAATACCTTGATCGTCCAGAAAGGGCCGGGCGTGTGTGTACGTGCGATCTCTGCCAGCGTGATGCCGAACAGCAATAAAGGTATGATCACGCCGAAGCAAACAACAGCGAATTCCCGCCGCCGCACAAAGGCTGGCAAGCCAGCAGCCTCCCGGCCCGGCAGCGCGCTCTCATCCATCCCCGCCTTCGCTCCCCCGTACTCTAGCCGCAAGAGGTATCCAATCGACAAGCACCCGATGACATAAAACAGCAAAGCCAGTTTCGACGAGGTAAATGTGTGAGGAAATCGACTCCACGCTTCATGGAGTTCTTCGCCGAGATGGTCGTGACCCAGATAGTTTTCAACTTTTTCTCCGTATTCGCCGGCAAAAGTCTGACTGCCTCGCGTTGTCTGCGTCCGGTCGTTCGGCTGTAACCACGTGCTTGGCGCCAGAAGATGGGGCAGGCAGAGAAAGGAGAGAAACATCAGCAGGAGCAGCGCGTGATTCAGCAGCACATTGCGCAGCCAGGTGGCGATGGCAGCCCAGGTGTCGCCGGACAGGAATCCTTTGCGTGGCGTCAGGTAGTTGCTGTAACGGCGCAGCCATAGAATCTGGCGAGGCCACACTAATTGCGGGTGCGCCACTGGCGGGTCCGCCGACAACGGACAGAGCCGCTTCATGACATGCTCCCACGCGGAACTTATCTGCCCATCGCCCTCCTTTTTCTCCAGATCTTCGCGCTTTCTCATCAGCCACGCAGCAAGCCAGGAATGGATATAGCCGCCGCCCGAGACACTCGAAAGATAATCAAAATTGAGCAGCCAACTTTTGGCGGCCATGCCCTGCAAGATTCCGAGGTTGAAGGTAGCGCTCCGAATTCCGCCGCCGGAGAAGCACAATCCAGACAGCTCCTGCTCGCGAGCCCATGTGTATATGTCCTCCGCACGGTCTGTTTCACGAAAGCGATGGTCGAGTGTGGGCGACAGCGCGTTGCTCCTGCTTGCGTGTAGACCTCGCCGCTGGGCAACCAAGGCTGCCTCTTGTTCCAGCAGCCACTTGCTTGGCGTGTAGGCGATTGTTGCCGCAAGTTCCACTTGCAGCTTTTGGCTTTCCGCGAGACTCGGGCCGGTCGCAATCCCTTCCTTGATAGGCGGAGCCGCCGTCACTGGTACCGCTTTGCCTGCGGATGCTACCCGGTCAGCGTGCCTTTGCAAGGCATCTAGATAGTTATCAGGTACGCGATTGTCATCAGGCTTCATTCTTCCACCTTCCTCGTCCGGCATCCTCGTTCCTCCGTCTTATAGTCTTCCCATGCTGGCAACGTCGGCAGGAACCTGAACAAGGGCGTCCTCCAATTGACGACGCGGCTTTCGATGATCGGCAGACCTGCGAGACAGATGTGTTATACCTGCAGCCGATCGGAGTAATCAACCCGCGGGTTCATTGCTATGCGGTCGTTCCGCGGCGTCGGAAGAGGAAACAGTCCTTGACTGGATTGGACCGGCCTGCGCTTTCGCCTACCAACCTATGTGACGATTCATCCGAAAACGTTACTTTTTCACGGGGTCTTGTTGTAGAGACATCCTCACAGCCCTTGAAGTCGACATGGCGTGGTGTTCGGACGGGGCTCTCATTTGCCGGCCAATGATACGATTGCGGCCCTTATTCAAATATTCCGCCAGGCGCATCGCAGCCACGAACCGCATCTCGATGGTCAAGGCGAAGTCTTATAAGTGGACTGTCGAGTCACAAGATCTGCCCACGAGACTTCGCAGTTCCCGGCTGGAAACGGCACGGCCTCCCGGCCACAAAATTGTCATCTCGACCGAAGTGGAGAGATCTGCAGTTCGCTTGTACCCGCCCGAGGCCTTTACTTCGACGGTTGGCCTTCGCCATGGTAAAGCTGCTGTAATTCTTCTGTCTTCGTCTGTAAGAGACTCGCTGCCGAGTTGATCACACCGGGGCTGTACAGAGTCTTCTTTCGAGACATGGAAATCGGAGAATTCAGCTCCGAAGAGATGCGCTTCAGAGCAGCGCGAAGAGTGCTCTGAGCCTGTCGATGAGTGCCTTGCCCTGTTCACGTCAACGCACAACGAAGATCCACCTTGCGGACATTGGTCTGTGACCGGTGGAATCCGGTTACCCTTCTTGCCAACCAGGTGGAGCGCTACGCATACCCCGAATCCGTCCAATTCGCGTCGAGTCCGAGCTGCGGCTTACAGCTCGCGAATTGCGGTCACGGGGTTCCGGCGCATCGCTCGATGTGCGGGAAGGTAGCATGCCAGCAATGACATTGCTCCCAGGAGCATGACGACGGAAACGACGGAGACCGGATCGTTGCCGCTGATTCCGTACAACAGCCGGGCGATAAGACGTGTGAGTCCCAACGCAAACGCCAGTCCCAGCGCCAGGCCAGTGCCTGCGAGCCATAATCCCTGCACCAGCACGAGCCGCAGCACATCGACACGGGAAGCACCTAAAGCCATTCGTATTCCGAACTCGTGGGTCCGCAATTGGGTTCGATAGGCCACGACTCCGTAGATCCCCG
>JBARKD010000352.1:0-1511 GCA_049800615.1 Acidobacteriaceae bacterium
TTGCCGAATGTGTTGGTGTTCACATTGGTCGTAGTGAGAACCGTCTCCTGGGTGTTCTGACCCTGATGAGTGTTGTCGTAGCGCCATGTGAGTACGTTCGGGATCTGCGCGAGCAGAGGCCCTGCCCCGGCCAGGAACAAAAGACACAGGAGCAGAGGCCTGGAAACGGTCACAGATTTTGCTTGAATTGACGCGAACCGGTTGCGTCGCGCTGGGCGCGTGGACTCACTTAGCCGAAAAATAAGACCCTCCAACCCGGGTGGGTATTTGGGCCGCAATTCCAGCTACGTACTGCCTGGCCCTGGCCCGCACCACCGTCAAACGAATTTTTGGACTGGCGCGGTCCTGTTGATACCGACAGGAGCTTTGCAGCCCAGGGGATAGGGGATCGCATAGGGGATGGAGCGGGGGAGATAAATTCGGTGACGCAGGTTGAATATACAACATTCGGGGCATTACGAAAGACATTTTTGAAGGTCATTTACCTGAAAAGACTTTTGATTCGGCTCTTGACAGCTGCCACTCCGGTTGGCTTCATCCTGGAAGGGTGCGAGACTTGAAGACTCAACCCATGAAACGGATAGCCTTGCTCGCTCTACTGGTAACCGGCGTTGTTTGGGGCGCGCTCCTGATCGGCGGCCCCGCCGTCGCGGTGGCTGCCGCGAACGAGGCTTCCGGGATGGTTTGGGAAAAGCATGGGGACTGGCATCTCAATGGCAGCTCCAACGCCCTCCGTTTGGGGGAGGCGATCCCACCAGGCGGTTTGATCACTGCGGGCGTCGAGGGTCGGGCGCACTCGATTGTCATTCTCCTGCCCGACGGACGGCGGATGCTGTGCGAATGCTACGAAGCGAAACTGTGTTCCCAAGGCTTCCGCGTTCCGGCGATCACTCCGGAGCCCCAGCCCACGGTTTGGGAGATGTTTGTCGCAGTCAGGAACGTCTTGTTGTTGCGGCCGGCAACGGCTGAGACCGCTTTCCCCACCCTGGCCGGGCGCGAATCGATGGCGGTCAACTCCGAGATGGTAGCGGCAGTCGGCCCGCAGGGCGAGATATCGATCGCTCCGGCGGTCCGTGCTCTGCCCTCGGGCCAATACACGCTTAGGGTATCCCAGGATGGAAAATCTACCGTTCCAACCGCGCCGGCCGTCCAACCGCTCGATTGGTCGGCTGCGCAGAAGGTAGCACAAGTTCGAGTAGGCGGACCGGGTCTTTACAGGATTCGCCTGTCGGATCAAGCCTACGTGCAGCGATTCGACATTGAGGTGCTGGCCACCTCTCCGGCATCGTTGGCAGCCGAAACTACCGGCCTGAAAATGGCCCGCGAAACAACCCTCAAGTGGACCCACGAGGGCTGGCCCCTGCACGATTTCCTGCGCGTCTACCTTGAATCGCGACTGAGTGCACCTTCGCAATAAATAGGTAAGGTAACGAGATAAGTTACGAATGCGCCCGGCTTTTTTTCGATCAGCTGATTGGACAGCACTCGCTAAAAGCAAGTCAGCTATCGGG
>JBARKD010000353.1:0-30823 GCA_049800615.1 Acidobacteriaceae bacterium
AAACAGGGGCTAAACAGGCTGCGGAAAAACAACGCAGCGGCTCGACAAGCCTACTAGGCGTAGCCACTTGTCTAGGCAGGGATACATTATCTAGCGCCTCGCTCGTTGCGTCGGCGCGTTTTTCCGCAGCCTGTTTAGCCGCTAAGGGTATGATTTTTGTCTGGAGACCCTTTGTTATCCCGACCGGAGACCTGCTTTCTTCTCAACCGGCGACGAATCTTTGGGCACCTGAAAGCCCCTACTGCTTAATGACTGTGCCGTCGCGCTTCCGGACCTCGCCCCAGCCGCCATTCAGGTTGTTTCTTCCCGGCGTAAACGGACTTTTCGCAGCAGCTTGCTCATCGATCTCGATGCCCCAGCCCGGTTTCTCATTGACCCAGAGATATCCATCTTTCATCACCGGGCAGCCATGAAAGATTTCCTGGGTCTTTTCGTTGAAAGGCGAGTATTCCTGGATTCCGAAGTTGTAGCTGACAATGTCCAGAGTTACGTTTGCCATGTGGCCCACGGGAGAAACATCACCCGGACCGTGCCAGGCGGTCTTCACACCATATTGCTCGGCCAGGATGGCAATCTTGCGTGCCGGAGTGAATCCTCCCGCCTGTGAGACATGCACGCGGATGTAATCGATCAGCCGGCCCTCAATCAACGGCTGCCATTCATTTGGATTATTGAAGAGCTCGCCCATGGCGATCGGGGTGGCGCAGTTTTCACGGATTTGCCGAAAATATCCCAGATCTTCCGGGGAGAGCGGATCTTCGAGGAAGAACATATGGAACTTCTCTGCCTCTTTGCAGAACTGTACGGCAAGGTTTGGGGTTAAGCGCTCATGCATGTCGTGGAGCAACTCGACCTCTTCGCCCAGCTCCTGGCGGCAGATCTCGAGGAGCTTGAGCGAGCGGCGAAAATCATAGGCCGGCTCGAACACCGGCTTATCGTGCAACGCCTTGATGGTGGTGTCGGTGTGGCGCGAGCCATAGCCTGCCATGCCGGGAAGGCCCACCTGGACGCGGACATTGCGGAAGCCTTGCGCCATGAATTCCTTTGCCCTATCGACGACATCCTTGAAGTCAGGACCGTCGGCATGCGTGTAGGCATCCACCGCTTCCCGGCATTTGCCGCCGACGAGCTGATACACGGGCAGGCCCACCTGGCGCCCTTTGATATCCCAAAGAGCCTGATCGACACCGCTGATGGCGTTGTTCAGGACCGGACCGTTCTTCCAGTAAGAACTGTCGTAACAGGATTGCCAGACATCTTCGATCCGGTCTGTAGTTTTGCCGAGCAAAAACGGCTTCAGGTATTTCTCGACCGCCGGCTTGACCAGGTCCGCGCGCTGGGTAAACGTGGCGCAGCCATAGCCGTAAAGGCCGTCCTGATCGGTTGTGATCTTGACCACGGTGAGGCGCGTGCCCGCGGGTTCGCACTCGATCACGCTGATGTCTTTTATTTTAGGCGTCGCCATACCGCGAGTGGCGCGCGCCACCTGTTCCTGCGAGCGCAAAAGAGGCGAAGCGATCCCAAACAAACCTGCGCTCCCGATTGATTGCAAAAGTTGCCGACGTTTCATTGACTTCCTTTCATCCCCACCAGTGTTCGCCTTCCGCCAAATGCGCCTTTACTACGTCAGGGTTCAACTCGGCGCCAATCCCGGGCTTTCCGGATACGCTGATGTGTCCGTCCCTGATGTACGGGCCATCGAGGAGCAGGATCTGATCCATCCATCCGCCCTGGCCAGTGATTGTTTCACATGCAAGATAATCCCGGATGGATGCGGCCCACTGGCAGTTGGCCCAGGTATGCAGCTGGCTGCCCGTGTTGTGTGTGGCCATGGGCAAGCCAAACGTGTCCGCCATATCGGCGATGCGCTTGGTTTCCAGGAAGCCGCCGCTGTTGCGTAAATCCGGATTCAAGATGTCACATCCCTGGTAAATGATAAAGTCCTTGAAGCCGGCTCGCCGCTCCAGGTTCTCGCCGGTGCAGATCGGCACCGTGGAACTGGCGCACAGGCGTTTCCAGGACTCGGAATAATCCACGGGAAGTGGATCTTCCAGCCAAAGGGGCTTAATGGGCGCCGTTGCTTCCGCCAACTGGATCGCGGTTCTAAGGTCATACTCCCAATGGCAATGAACCATCAGGTCGTGATCCCATCCGATGGCCTCGCGACAATTTTCAAATCCCTGGGCAGCATTGATGAGTTCCCTGGTGGTAAGCACCCGATTGGCCATATCCCGGGCGCTATCCTTGTTGGGTGAAGTGTGGGGAGGTCCGAACTTGTGCGCGGTGAAGCCGCTGGGATCAGCCTTGATTTTTGCCGCCCATTCGCGGCAGGAGGCTTTGTCCAGCATGTCGCGAGGCGCCGCGTGGTCATAGACGCGAACTTTATCGCGAAACCTTCCACCCAGCAGAGTGCTGGAGGGGACGCCCAGGGTTTTCCCGGCGAGATCCCAAAGAGCCATTTCGATCCCGCTGGCCGCGCGCATCAGTGCGTGCGCCGATCCGTCGGTTCGGGTTCCGGAAAGGTCCGCGCCACCCTCACCCATGTGGGTGTAAATGGCGTCGATCTCCAACGGATTTTTGCCGATCAGCAGCGGCTTCAGCGCAGCGATCTGTTCTTTCACGCCGATGCTGGGGAGCCCATAGGCCTCGGCAATTCCGTAGTGCCCGTTGTCGGCCGTGACCTTGACGTAAACATAGGTGCGAGGACCGGTCAGCGTCATGGTTTGAATGTCGCTGATTTTGGGTGGCGACGGCTGTGCCGCGAGGAGAGGAGGAAACCCAGTCAGGAGTACGGAACCAACCGCGGTCTCGAGGAATTTGCGCCGTGACCAGCGCTGCGCGTTAACCTCAACCACCATTCACCTCCGGCTATTGAATCTCGGTCCCATTTTGCGTAACCGGAGCTCCACGTTCATTGGACCGCTCGGGCCCCCTCAAAGACGCCGGCGAGCGCCGAAAAAATGGGGGAGGAGCCCGTCGAATTGTCCGCTATCTGTTACCACTCGCCTACGGAACCATCCTGATGGAAAACGCGCGCCATGGGTTTGGACCCTCCGAAGGGATACTTTTGCAGGGACGCCTCAGTCAGCTCGAACCCGAGCCCAGGTTTTGAAGGTAGAGGGAATCGCCCGTCGACCATCCTCATAGCCGGGAAGCCAAGCCAATCAGCCCAAATTTTTTCTTTCTCGCCAGGCTGCACAAAACTGCAGATTTCCTGGATCAGGAAGTTAGGCATTGCGGAATCGACATGCAGAGTGGCGAGACCCCCGATAGGACCTTCACAGGCATGCGGCGCCATGGAGACGTTCGATATGTTCGCCATAGCCGCTACCTTCCAAAGCCCTGTGACTCCGCCGACATGGTTGATGTCTGTTTGCAGAATATCGACGATGCCCATCTCAATCAGCTCGCGGCAACCGTAGGCCGCCACCAGGCGCTCACCGGTGGCGATGGGTGTTGTCGAACGGCTGGCCACACGGCCCATCGCCTGCACGTTCTCCGGCGGGCAGGGCTCTTCGATGAACAGCAAATGCAGAGGCTCGACTTCCTTGACGATGATGGAGGCCACACTGGGGCTGGTTTTCGCGTGAAAATCCACCGCAATATCGATCGAATCGCCCAGCTTTTCGCGCATGCGCGCCATGTGTTTTACCGCTCGATCGATCTTGGCATGGGTCTCGATCCATTCGTAATCCTGGTCGGGGAGCCCGATTTTGAAACAGGAAACGCCGTCCTGCAGGGCAGTTTCACGCAATCTTGCAAGATCTTCGTCGGTGCGCGCATTTTCGGCGTGATAGTATCCGCGCACACCTCTTGCATCATAAGGGCCACCCAGAAGCTGATAGACCGGGACATTCAGCGCCTTTCCGCGGAGATCCCAAAGCGCCTGATCGATACCAGAAATGGCGGAGCCGATGACAGGCCCTGCACGATAGAAGCTGTGTACGTACATGGATTGCCAGTGGTGTTCGACCTGCAACGGATCCTTGCCGACGACAAAATCGCGGAAATCCTGGATACAGGACATAGCGGCCTGGGCTTTGCCTTCCAGAGTACCTTCTCCCCAGCCGACCAGACCCTGGTTGGTCTCCAATTTAACGAAGACATAGGGCCGATCGGAATTTGGGGTCAGGGAAACCCCGAATACCTTCAGGTCGGTGACTCTCAATCCTGTGCTGATCTCACGAAAGCTGTCAGCGCGCGCCGCTTGTTCGCTGTTCGACTGGAAAAACGGCTCGCATCCACAGATGTCCGTTTTAGGAGAGCCTGAGACGGCGGCTGTCATGCGCGTGCCGGGAATTGCCGCAGCAAGCGCAGTTGCTCCGCCTATAAAGCTTCGTCGGTTCATGCGATCTGGCTCCTCTTGAGTATGCTTTCGTCGACCTCTACGCCCAGGCCTGGCCCCTTCGGTAACTCGAAGAAACCGTCACGCGGAGTGGCTGAGCCGGCGCCCGCGCTGGGAAATTGGACAATGAAAAAATTCGGGATGCTCGCGGCCGCGTGGAGAGCCGCGGCTGATGCGATGGGACCCGCGTCGTGCCAGACGGAAACAGCCACGTAATAAGTCTCTGCCATTGCCGCTAACCGGCGAATGCCCGAAACACCCCACGTCACAACGTTGAGGCGAAGTAAATCAATCATGCCGGAGCGAAGCAGATCCTGGAAGGTTCCTGGACTCGATATGTCGCGGCCGAGGCCGAGGGGAACGACTGTCTCGTCCGTAATCTTGCGCAGAGTGGAGAGATTGGAAACCGGGCAAGGTGCGTCGAACCAGAGGGGATGAATGGATTCGACCGCGGCGGCAAGGCTGGCACTGTCAGACGGCGTGAGTTGATCACCGCCTTCAAAGGCGAAGTCCGCATGGGGAGCGGCCGCGCGCATCGCTTTTAACCGCGCGACCGCGGCTTGCATATAGGCACTGCCCTGATTGCGAGCCTGGGGCACGGGGATGGGGACGAGGAATGCGGCAAAGCCCTGGGCGAGTTGTTTTTGCATGTCCTTTTGCAATTCGTCATCGGAGCTTCCGGCTAATCGCACGATACCCCGGGCCTTGGTGCGTGTCGGACCGCCGAGCACGCGGAAAACGGGCGCGTTTGTGGCTTTGCCGAGAATATCGAGCAAAGCCATATCGATGGCTCCCTGCGCATTTTGCGGAACCAACGGGCGCAGCGTTTCATAAGCCGACGCGGGCCGTCCAACGATGGCTTCGCGGGTCGCCCTAAGATCCGGGGCGGTCAAATCTTTACACTCGCCGTATCCGACCTTTCCGGATTGCGTTCGTAGCTGCAAAACTACGTAGGAGCTTGCTCCACCGGATGACGGTACCGCGAACGCGCTTATCTCCGAAATTGCGAGCGGGCCGCCTGCTGTACCAGGCGACGCATGGCTCTGCCCCAAGGCGAGCAAAGCCTTTCTTCTTTCGACTTTAGCAATCATAAGTATTTTCCATGCAAGGACTCGAGTTTGCTCCATGCCGTCCGGTTAGGTTTAAAGAAAGACCATTCCTCAAAACGTCAATCGAACCGCGCCCTGTATCTGGCGGGCCGTGTTGGAGGTTGAAGTAATTGTTCCCGCGCCTCCAGAATTGATCACAGCCGCGGGCACCTGGAATTGCGGATGATTGACCATGTTGAAAAACTCCATCCGGAACAGTAGAGCGGTTCCTTCCGTGATCGGAAAATGTTTTTCGATCGAGGAATCTACATCAACCTCTTTCGGCCCGCGCAGCGTATTCCTGCCCACGGCCCCCCAGTTGTAGGCGGTAGGCGATGTGAATGCAGCAGGATTGAACCAGTTGGTGACAGTCTTGTTCGAGGGATACTGGGCAGCTCCGGGGATGACATTCGCCCGGCTGGCAGAGGCCCCGGTATTGGTCGCAGTACCGCTGATCGTCACCGTAAACGGCAAGCCAGACTGTCCTACGAAAATTCCGTTCACCTGCCAGCCTCCGAGCACAAACCGATCCACGAAGGAGTTGCTGTTACGGAATTGCCTTCCCGGACCGAAGGGCAGCTCATAGGTTCCGTACACATTGACGCGGTTATGGATATCGTTGTCCGAGGAAGAATAATCGGCATTGCGATCGTAAGGATTCTGTGGAATGGGCCCATCGACCCCTCCATCGTAAGGGGCGTTATCCAGGGCATGCGCCCAGACATAATTTGCCGTCAGGAAGAAGCCTCGGGACAACTGCTGCCGAAAGCTGGCCTGCAACGAGTTGTACGAACCAACTCCGACCGACTCATAGTAAGCAATGGCGGTTACATTGGGGTACTGCGCGTTATATTCGCGCCGCGCCTGGATGTTCCCAGGCCCTGGCGGCGGCTGATCGATTGGATTATTCCATGACAGGTGATGCGTGATAGAACCCACGTATCCGAGAGTGAAAGAAGAATGCCCGGTTAGCTGCCTTTGGACGCTCAAATTGATTTGTTGGCCGGAAGCGTTCTTGAAATGATGATCGATTCCCTTCAGGGTGCCGAATGGGTTGGCGAAGGTCGCCGCCGGAATTTGTCCTAAGGTCAAAAAGCCTTGAGACACAGTGTTCGAGGGGAAGAGAGTTCCGGGGGAAAGCGTGTAAATCAAGTCGAATGGCCACTGCCGTTCCTGCCGGATCGTCGTGCCCTGATTTGCTTGCGGGTCATAAAAGATACCGTAGCCGCCGCGTACAACGGTCCTGTCGTTGACTGAGTAGGCAAAGCCCAGGCGGGGCGCAACTGACCCATAGTCGGTTTGCCAGTTTGCTGTTTTCGATACGCCGCTCTGTCCGGCGATCTCCACTGCCGCGTTCGCTGGATTAAAGTTCACCCAATAATCGTGAGCATCGGCATAAGGTGTATTGATTTCGTAGTGGAGGCCAATGTTCAGCGTCAGCTTCTGAGTAATACGCCAGTTGTCGCCGCCGAAGAAGTTGTATTCATCGCCAAAGACGTGAGCCGTTCCGGGCAGAAATAGGTCGCGTACGGTCGAAGCCGGATACCCAAGCAGGAACGATGCCATCGCATTGCCGGTACCCGTAGTCGACGCTGGGTTGTTGGTAAAGTTGCTGTCAAAGTTGAAGCGCCCGAAAGGGCTCTGGCCCGGAGGTGAGTCGGTCTCGCTGATCAGATGATGCAGGATGTCAACGCCGAATTTGAAATTGTGCCGCCCCCGTTGCCAGGAAATACTGCCTATGTTCTCCCATAAGTGCTCGCGGCGAATCTCGGGTTCGGATCGCGAGTTACCGAGACCGCCGAAACCGGAGGGACTGAGGATCGGGGCGACTGGACCTGGACCGGCGCCCTTTGGCTGGTAACCGGGTTGCGGCTGTTTTCCTGGGATCTCAGCCCAGATCGGTGAAGTCAATTGCGACGGCAGAAGGAAGCTGGTGAACCGATTGAAACCGAATCGATACTCGCCAACCAGGTGCGGGGTCATTACCAGGTTGTAGGATAAAACTCCGTGCTGGCCGCGGTCTGCCTCAGGTCCCGAAAAAGCGCCCTCGCTTCCACCGATAACGTCATTGAACGTGTTCGGCATCTGTAGTTGCGTGTCGTCGATCGAATAGCGGGCAAAAAACATCTGACTGGGCGAGATCTGATAGTCAACGCGAGCGTCGCCACGATTGTCGTTGCTCTTCTTGAGCGGGTAGGTAACGATGTTGTTCACCAAGGCACTCGTTTGCGGCAGCGGATAGGCATTGATGAGCTGGTATGCAATCGGGTCAAATCGTGTGGAGGGAATAATATTGTTTGTAAATTGGGTGCGCTTGTAGCTTGTACCCGAAGCCGCCGTTGTCAGAGGGTCGAAGATATTCGCGACTCCCTGAAAATTGCCCTGTCTCTCAGCCATGGTTGGCACAGAATTGACCTGGGTTCCGGCCGCCTGCTCGTAATATCCTTCGTAGTTCACGAAGAAGAACGCTTTGTCGCGTTTGATCGGGCCACCCAGCCTTCCGCCAAAATCATTGAGCCGATACAGCGGGATGGGCGTCCCCGGGCGTACGAAGTAATTCTTGGCATCGATGGCCGAGTTCCGGATGTATTCGTAAGCGGAACCATGTAGTGCATTCGTTCCAGACCGCGTGCTCGTTACCAGGATCGCGCCCGCGCCGCGGTTGTATTCCGGTCCGGCATTGCTGGTGATGATGTTGAACTCCAGCAACGACTCCACGCTGGGTCGCACAATCTGGGTTTGCGCGATCATCTCCGTATTATCGATTCCGTCCAGAAGCAGTTTGTTAGCACTGTCACGCGCGCCATTCGCCTCGATGGTGGTTCCCCCGGGCCGCAACTCGTCTGGCCGCACACCGGAGCCAATCGTACCTGTTGGAGCATAGTTCAAGCCGGTAACGCCGGGGGCGATAATCGCCAATTGCGTCATGTTTCTTCCGTTTAGCGGGAGCTGCTCAATCGCCGTGGGAGCAATCACTTGTCCGACAGCGGCATTTTCGGACTGCAGCACGGGAATGGCTCCAGTGACCTCAACTGACTGCGATACCGAACCAACGGTCAATACGACGTCCAAGCGGGCCGTCTGGCCAACCTGCACAATAAAGCCTTTGTTGATGTGCTTGGAAAACCCCGTTTTCTCGATTTCGATGGAGTAGCTACCGGGATTCAGGTTGCCGGCCGAGTATTGGCCCGCGCTGTCGGTTTCCAGGTTCGCGACCTCATTCGTGCCCTCGTTGATGATTCGTACGGTTGCGTCGGGAACAATAGACCCATTGCTATCTGTAATCACGCCTGTAATCGTTGCTCTCTCAACCTGGGCAACGCATACAAGACATAAGGTCAGGGCAGGAACGAGAACCGCCGCACACGCTCGTAAGATAATCCTGGTGCGTGAGATAGATGATCCGGACTTGACGCATCTCATGATGACCTCCTCTTGACCGGCTATAGCAAATTCGAACCTGCTGAATCCAACGTGGCGTTGCGCCATCACTAGCAGCGGGGAGCCGGAGTACGCGGTCTATGGACGGAATTACTGAGCACTCACATACTCTTAGCAATCCGTTTGCTGTGGGATTTAAACAGCGGCGAAATGGTATAGCTGCCATACCTCTGTGTCAAATGCCGCTTCGTTGAGGAGCGGCTTTCTCCCCAGTCACGAGTCGTCAACTCCCAACACAATTTGTCATCTGGCATGCACGCAGACACTGTAGCCCGCGTGCATGTCCAAATTGTCGAAGGGAGACACTTGACAATTTGCCACCGACGAGATCACTGTTGCACGTTGCAAGGTCATCGCCCTACTCGTGCGCAAGTCGAGTGGAGGGTTGCAATCAAGAGAATGGCGAGGTAAGCGAGGAGTCCCTGGTCTCAAAAGAATAAAGCAGGAGATAAGACATGGCAGCTGCACTCGCATCGGGTAAGGTTTCAGCCGCCGCTATCATCATTGCCGCGCTCGCGCCTATTGCCTCTGTGAGCCAGCTGAACTCCGCGGCTTCAACTTCTGCGGCGCCGCTCGAACAGCGAATTGCTCATACGAATCCGGCAAAATATCAGCACCTCAGTGCTGTGCATGACGGAGCCGGATCCATGGACTTCGAGATCTTGCTGGGCGCAGATGCGCTCGATACGAATCTGATCTTCTTCCACCGCGGTGTCCTCTTGCCGAAGGGCGGCATCGGCGAGCATTTCCACAATAAGTGCGAAGAAATGTTCGTGATTCTTGATGGCGAGGCCCAGTTCACGATCGATGGCCGGACATCTGTCCTCAAAGGGCCAGCGGGCGCACCGGACCGTATTGGTCATGCACATGGCATCTACAATGCGAGCGACCAACCGGTCCAGTGGCTGAATATCAACGTGGGATTGACCAAGACCTACGACACGTTCAATCTCGGTGATCCGCGGACAGGCGTTCCGCTCGATCCCGTTCCGCAATTCATTTCCATCCACTTCGACAGATCGTTACTCAAACCGGTTGAGCGCATGAATAATGGGACGGGTACGGTCCAATATCGCCGGCTTCTTGATCCAACGGTCTTCTTTACAACCTGGTCCTACGTCGATCACCTTCTTATGCCTCCGGGCAGTTCTGTCGGTCCGGATGCAAAAGCGGACATGGGCGAGGTCTATTACGTTCTTGCCGGGGATGGGACTGCAACCATCAGTTCGGAAACTGTGCCGATCCACACCGGCGACGCGATCCCCGTCCGGCTGAATCAGAGAAAGGTATTTGCGAACACTGGCAGCGACCCGCTTGAACTCATGGTTATTGGCGTCGCCCGCGATTTTGCAGCGAAGGAAGCTCTCATGGCTCGCCCGCGCGGGACGCCGTGAGACTGCCCGCGCGGTGCGAATTGAGATGAGTCCTCGGCAAAGAGGACGGTTCAAAACCTTCTGCGCTGAGTGCCACGCAGAGCGTGGTCGAGCGCAAGACTACGAAAGCTGCGCTCGAATACTTCGTCGTTGTCGCGGAGCAGTTCAGCAATCGCGTCAGCCTCTTCACCGGTTCATCAGTCTCCGGCAACCAGTTCCTGCTGTTGCGCCAGGAGTTCCAGCGCCGCAGGCTTTAGATGGCCCTGCTGCTCGGAGGAAAGTTCGGAAACGAAGGGAGGGATGGGGCCGGTGCGAGCGATGCCGGCCAACTCGAGGCTGTGATGCAAAACACGCGCGGGTCCCCAGGCGTCCCGCAGATCTTCGAGCCCAATGAACAGCGAACGAATGCGCTCTGCTTCCGCATAATCCCGGGTCTGACAAGCGGAAAGAATGGCTGCACTCAAAGCAGGTGCGAGACAACCGGAGCCAGTGGTAAATCCGGGCAATCCCCACTGGCGAAGATGGATTATCGCCGGCCGCTCGCCAATCCCGCTGATCACTTTGCTGCGGTCTACGCGACGGAGCAATTCGTCCAGGTAACCATCTTCTTCCGGATGCGGGCGAACCACCGCATATTTGATGGCGATGCAGACGCCCTCTTCGACGAGCCGGGCTACCGCATCGAGACCTGCTGACCGGTCAGTCCCCATGTTGCTTTCGTCTTTGAGGTAGAGCATGAGGCGGACGCCGGCCTGTTCGGCGAATTCGCGTAAGCCTCGTTCCAGTCCCGCCGCATCGCGCGGATCCCCGCAGGGCAGTGTCATCACACAGGGCATGGAGAAGCGGCGCAGAATTTTTGCCTGGTCGATTAAGCGGCCATAGGCGGGTCCGGCGCCGGGGATCAGCCACAATCCCTCCCTTTGCAGTTCCGCCAGGCAATGCAAAAGCTGCTCATATTCATCCAGGGTCACGTGATACAGGAAGGCATTCCCGCCATAGATGAAGCGGGAAACGCCGCCTTTTGCAATGTGGCGCACGATGCTCGCATTCTGTTCGAAGTCAATTGCCCGAGACGAGTCTCGCGCCAGTGGAGGAACCGCAAATACACCGTTCAAAAAGTCCTGCACCATGAGACCTGTTTCTCCATTCAGCGTTCCATCTATTTCTACGCCTGAGATGGGCTCCGTAGCCGACATAGATCTGCGTACCACTTAGTGGTATGCGGATTTGCCATTCTGTAAGTATGGCCTGGACACCTAAACCGCCTGCGGGCGATGCGTGGCTTCGTCCGTAAGTAGTTTGAAAGAAGGATCTTTGCGGATTGTTGGCCGGCGGTGATAGATCAACGTTTGACGCGATGGCCAGGGCGAGCGATTTTCCTCAGCGAAGAGAATAGGGGCCGACTGAAATTTTTCTTTGCCTCCTGTCTAGTTCATGAGCTAGTATCCGCACGCCATAGATTATCGATGATAGATCGCCAACTAGAGGGAGCGTTCTCGTGAAGAGTTCAGGCATCAACAAAGTTCTGCTGCCGGCATCCATCGTGTTGCTCGCCGTCAGCGCAACGATCGTGGCTCAGACCGCCAAACCGAAACGAATCAATCAGGCCATCGAACTGCTGGCAGAAGGACAACCGATCTATTACACCGGCTCCCACTCCGGCACCGCCGGGACCTACGACCAGGGCGTGAAAGACGCGCAGACTTACGCGGACTACATCAGCTATGACATGGAGCACGCTCCCTTCGATGTGAAGGGTCTGCAGGAGTACATGCGGGGGTTGGTGGCGGGTGGCCCTGACCGAAGCGGTCATCGCACGCCGGCCGTGATTGTCAACGTTCCGGTCAATGGGATGGACGCGGAATCCGTTCATGCCAATGCCTGGATGTTCAACCAGGTGCTGGCCACAGGCGTGCACGGTGTGATGCTCACGCACGCCGATGATCCGGGCGCCATTCGCGCATTTGTGGAAGCCGTGCGTTTTCCGATCCACCATGAAGGCGTTGGAGTCGATGGACTACCTGAGGGCCGGCGCGGTGTACATGGCGCTCCGACGGCTGCGCAAATCTGGGGGGTCTCGGTGCAGGAGTATGAAGATAAAGCCGATGTGTGGCCGCTCAATCCTGACGGAGAACTCTTACTTGGGGTTAAGGAAGAAGACAAGTACGCGTTAGCTAATGTCGAGGAGAACCTGAAGGTTCCGGGCATTGGGATGGCGGAGTGGGGACCTGGAGACATGGCCCTTTCGCTGGGTGTTCGCGCGCAGGGAGCGGCTTCGGTCCAGGATCCGAAAATGGTGGCCGCGCGCAGCAAAGTCCTGGCTGCCTGCAAGGCAAATCATATTTTCTTTCTTAACTCGCTCAGTTCCCATGACGTGATCGACATGATCAAGGAAGGCGTGATGGTGGGACCGGCCAGCCCGGAGACCGCAGAGATCGGGCGCAAATATACCAACCGGCCCCCGCCTTATTGAGGTGTGCCGGCGCGCCAGGTTTCCCGCATGCAAGGCGTGAATGGCCCCGAGAATGCGGGCAAGGGGGAAACGTGAGAAATTTAAGGGCGCTTGCGATGGCGGTAGTGATGGCCTTTCCTGCTCTGGCGGCCTACAGTCAACAGACAGGTGAGGTAACAGGGACAGTCATAGATGCAGCCGGCGCCCTGGTGGCCGGCGCGACGGTAACAGCGACGAATACGGCAACACAGCAGGTGCGCGCGGTGACCAGCAACGACACCGGCACCTACACCATTCCATACCTCCAGCCCGGACTCTATGACCTGAAGACGGAAAAGTCCGGGTTCAAGATCATCGACCATCCGAATGTCCAGGTGCAGATTGGTGAAGTGGCGCGCATCGATTTCAGGATGGAGGTGGGGTCGGTTTCACAGAACGTCGTGGTCAATACGGCCGAGCCTCTGCTGACGACGGAGTCAGTCTCGCTGGGGACGGTTGTCGGCGCGCAGCAGATTACAGGCTTGCCGCTGAATGGCCGTGATTACCTGGACCTGGTTGCGCTGACACCGAACGTGGTGGCCGAGGCGCCGTCCACGGGCAGCAGCGGCCTGCAAGGGGGCGTCCGCTCGGCGGAAGCCATCGCCATCGCCGGACAGCGCCTGGAATTCAATCACTACACGCTGGACGGCGTAGAGAACACGGATCCAAATTTCAACTCTTACATCATTCATCCTTCGATCGACGCGATTCAGGAATTCAGGGTGCAGACCGGCGTCTACTCGGCGGAGTTTGGCGAAGGCGCTTCGCAGATCAACGCCACGACCAAGTCGGGAACCAACGCCTATCACTTTGTCGCTTTCGAATTTCTGCGCAATGACGTTTTCGACGCAAAGGAATGGAGACAGGTGGGCAGGAAAGATCCATTTCGCCGTAACGATTATGGTTTCACTTTGGGTGGACCGCTTTCTATTCCCAAGTTGTTCGACGCCAAAGACAAGCTCTTTTTCCTGTCGAATTTTGAAACCCTGCATGACCGGCTGACCACGCAACTTGTCGGCTCCAGCGCAACGGCGGCCATGCGCTCGGGCGATTTCTCGGCTTCAGGCATCCCGCTGATTTATGATCCACTCACTCGAGTGGTTACAGGGGCGGGCGGCAGCGCCACACAATTTCCTGGAAATGTCATCCCGCAATCGCGGCTAAGCCCGCAGGCGCTGGCCATACTCAACTACTCTCCACCTCCCACAAATCCAGACAATCCCCTGTCCAGTAACTACATTCGGCAAGCTTCGCAACCCACCGATGAAACGCAGTTCAACCAACGCATTGACTGGGTCCAGAACCAGAAAGCGAGTTGGTTCGGCCGCTTTAGCTGGGAGTCCGACCTGAGTGCCCCAGCGGCACTTTTCCAGGTCGCGAGCACCGCGATTACCAATACCACGGTACGCCAGGCGGTGATCGGGAACACCTACACCATCAGCCCTTCGGTGGTAAACGAGGCGCGTTTCGCGTGGGATCAATTTAACAACGATTACGCCGGGTACTATGCCAACACCGTGAACGTGCAGGCGACACTCGGTATCGAGGGGCTGGTCGCCTCGACGCCGGCGACTTATGGTGTCCCGGCAATCGGCCTTGGAGAGGGCATCAGCAGCTTCGGCGGCATCACTCCCTGGGTCACGCGAGACGATTTGTTTCAGTGGACGGATAGCCTTTCGATGATCAAGGGCGCGCACTCAATCAAAGTAGGAGGCGCCATCGGGCGCGACCGTTACAACCAGAACGGAAATCAGAAGTCAGAAGGAGAATTCGATTTCGACGGTGCGTCAACGGATAATCCGGCAAATGCGGGGAAGACAGGTTTTGTTTTCGCGGATTTCATGACCGGCTATGTTTCCCAGTATTATCGCGTCACCTCGCTGGCCAACGCTGAGTTGCGCCGGACGAACTACGCCGCATTCGTACAGGATGACTGGAAGCTTTCTCCTCGCCTCACCCTGAATCTCGGCTTGCGCTATGAAAACTTCCGGCCATGGGTGGATAAGCATAACAGCCAGATCAACGCGGATATTTTTACTTCGGGAGTGACAACCACCCCGGCGCCACGATTCACCACGCCTGTGTCCGCTATCATCCCAAACTCCACGTCACCCATTCTTACCCGGCCGGGAAGCGGCAACTTTTATCAAGGCATGGGCTTCGAGTACGCGCAGGGGCAGCCGATTCAGCGTGGCAACCAGTACATGGGGAAAGCCCTGGTGAATCCCAACAACTGGGACTTCGGACCGCGGATCGGAATCAATTACAGTCTCGGGGACAAATGGAGCTTGCGCGCCGGCTACGGCGTTTTCTATGCCCTTGATATCGGGAACGCTGTTTTCGACATGTCCCGCAACCTGGGCGGAAAGGACGGCACGGTTGTTGCCACCAACGCTCGTAGCGTCAATCTGGCCTCGCCCTGGGCCGCGGAGGCCGGAAGCCCCTTATGCCCCGGCTTCAATGGCCCCTGTATTTCCGGGCCGCAGATCAATGCCAACTTTCAGAACAACCGGACGGGCTATATCGGGCAAACGATCGCCAACGTGCAGAGGCAGCTTAGCCAAAATGTGGTCGTAGAAGTGGGATACATGGGCAACCAGGGGCACCACCTGGATCGCGACTTCGTCTTTAATCAGGCTGTGCCCAAGAGTGGTCCTTCCGATACCAGCAGCACCACGTCGAGAAGGCCGTTTCCTCATTTTGGGCCGATCCAGGCTGCGTCCAGCTTCGACAACGCCAGCTACAACGCGCTGGATGTGAAGGTCTCGCAGCGCCTTTCCCACGGCCTGCTCTATGTGGTTGCCTACACCTGGTCGAAGTCGATCGACGGCGGGAGTGCGCTGCGAAGCAATTCCGGCGATACTCTTTGGCCCACCAACTCCTACAATCTGGCGGCGGAGCGCGGTCTATCTCAGTTCGACCTGCCTCGCCGTTTTGTCGCTTCTACCCTCTACGATCTTCCTTTTGGACGAGGCCGCGCTTTCGTGACCAGCGGTTTCCTTAGCCAGATTGTTGGCGGCTGGCAGGTTGGAGGGATTCTTACTTTGGGAGACGGCACCCCGGTCAACGCGTCGCAGTTGGGCGATACAGCGGGCCTCGGCACTTTGGGAAATCAGCCGGATTACACCGGAGCCAGCTACATTCCGGCGCACCGTTCCGCGGCAAACTATTGGAATGCGGCCGCGTTCGATTACACAAGTTCCGATCTGAACTGGATGCCGGGAAACATGGGCCGCAATACGTTGTTTACTCCAGGCAGAGAAGATATCGATACTTCCCTGACGCGAGACATTCATATTTGGGAATCCCACTCCCTGAACTTCCGCTGGGAAATGTTCAACGCATTCAACCATCCGAATTGGAATGTACCCAGTTCGTCGGACGCTCGCAGCCCTGCTACGTTTGGCGTTGTGACAACGGCCAGCACCATGCGCCAGATGCAGTTCGCCCTAAAGTATTCTTTCTGACAGGGAACCAGCGAAAGGGCTTCGATGAAGGTTGGCATAGTAGCAGTAACGATTGCGTTGGCTGGATTAGCGGCCGCGGTTCAGGCGCAGATCGCGGTCTCAGGCAATGATGGCAAGCAGGCGCGGCCTGGGGACAACCCGCCCGGAATGCGTCCGGACACCGTCTCTGTCATCGACCTCAACCACTACCCGCCGAAGGTGTTGGGATCCGTCAACGCGCCCGCGAGCCTGATCGGGCCTCCGAACGCGGTTGCCGTCGCGCCCGATTCAAGCTTCGCTATTGTTACCTGCGGGCAGAAGCCCGACCCGAACGACCCGGCCAAGCTCATTCCCGACGACATCGTTTCGGTCATCGACCTATCCAAGCGGAAAAATCCGCGGGTCATGCAGACAGTCGAGGCCGGACCCGGGGCCAGTGGGGCGTCTATCAATGCGGCAGGCACGATGGCTCTCGTGGCCAGCTCGGGGGATGGAAACGTGAGTGTTTTTTCCATTGCCCACCGGAAGCTTACGCCATCAGGCAAGGTGCAGATGGAGCAAGGCGCGGGTTCCACCGATGTTGTCTTCAGTCCTGATGGCAAGCACGCTTACGTCGTGGAACGCGGCGGCAATAGGATCGGCATCCTTGATATCGATGGCGGCAAAGTGACCTACAGTGGTCACTCGATCGTCACCGGCGCTTCTCCCTACGGCATGACAGTCACGCCGGATGGCAAGTATGGAATCAACACCAACCTCGGCGGCGCAATATCCACGGCGGCGGCCACCCCAGGGACTCATCGGGGCACGCCACGCCCTGGCACCATCACGCTCGTTGACCTGACCACGAATGAGGTTCTCGATTCCGTGGTGGTTGGCGAAACGCCCGAGCACGTGGTTCTGTCGCCGGATGGAAATTACATCGAGGTGACGGTCGCCAACGGCTCGGCGGTACCGGTGAATTCTCCGAAGTACAGCTCCGTACACGGCTTGATGCGCATCTTTCGCATCAGCAACGGCAAGTTGAGTGAGGTCGCGTCGACCAATACGGGGCACTGGTGCCAGGGAGCTACCTGGAGCCGCGACGGCCATACGATTCTGCTGCAATGTGCGACCGAGTACGATATCGAAGTCTATAAATTCGACGGCAAAAGCGTGGCGCAGGACGCGGCGGCCACGTTGAAGTTCTCCAGCCGGCCCGGTTCCATTGCGACTGCCGCCGTTCAGTGACCGTCTATAGTAGCTGGCGGTGAAGCGGCCAAGCTGCCTGGCTGAAGGAACAGCACGAAACATGACCTGAATCGTTTACGCTGCGAAGCACAGGAGACCGGAATGAAGAAACTAATCGTGAGCACTGTTCTGCTCGGCACGTTGTTGGGAGCTTCCTCTGCATTGGCCCAGGTGAAGATGACCCGGGACCAAATGATGTTTTATACCTCCGACTGGAAGGGCGATCGTTTTCCAGACGGCCGGCCCAAGGTGCCCGACGACCTGATCAAGCGCGCCGTCGATTGCACCATCGAAGATATTTGGGGCTTTTTGCGCCAGAAGGGCTATGCCAATCAATTTGAGGGAGACTGGCAGGCGCTTCACATTGAGAAGCCTTTTGCCGGCAGGGCCCTTACGGCGCAATACATGCCGACGCGCGCCGACATGGCCAAGGCGATCGCTGCGGAGGGCAAGGCCGAGGGGCGGGTAAGCGGGAACAACAGCTGGCCAATTAATGAGTTGCAAATTGGGGACGTGTATGTTGCCGATGGCTTCGGCAAGATCATCGAAGGCACGCTGATTGGTTCTAATCTGGGCAACGGCATTGCCGCGCACACGCATACTGGATTTATCTTCTACGCAGGTATACGCGACCAGGAAGAGAATCGGGAAATTCCGAATTTCAATGGATTTTACAAAGGGTACGATCCTTCTGCCTGGGCGCAAATGGAACTGACTGCCATTAACGCGCCAATCCGCATCGGACGAGCCGTAGTCTTGCCGGGAGATCTGGTTCTGGCCAAGACGGATGGCGTCATTTTCATCCCGGCCATCCTGGCCGAGGACGCGATCAGTCACGCTGAATTTACGAGCCTGGAAGATGACTACAATTTCGAGCTCAACAAAGAAGGCAAGAATGGCGCCGAGTTCGAGGGTGGCTGGACACCGGAGAAGTATCAAGGCCTCGCCAAGTGGATCGATGCTCATCCCGAGAAGCTGAAGATGCCGCGGTCTGAGTTCGATGCCCTGATGGCTGAAAGACAGAAGCCTCGCACGCGTCCGCCCTCATCTGCTCCTGCCCCCTAAGCAGGTATCGGAGATTGCTGGTCCAGCCGGGCGGGGCTTTTCCGCCCCTAGACAGAATTGTCGTCCCGACCGAAGCGTAGCGAAGTGGAGGGATCTGCGGTTTACTGAACCGACGATAGATCTTTATGGAACCATCGGTTCGCACGCAGACTCTTAAGCCCCGACGTCAATTTGAACAGAAGACCGGCGTTTGCTCTAAATGACGAAGCCGAAAATATTTCCCCAAGCCGCTAATCCGAAATGGCCTCAACTCGGATCTATACAGTCGGCAGCAAGCTGTGTGCACACCGGCGGTTGTGCGCAACATCTCGAAATTACCCCTAAACAAATTATGGGGGCGGGAATGTAAGAGATTTGGCCACCTTGTAGACTCTAAACAACTTAACCAAAAGGCTTGACCACCTTGTAGAAACTAAACGACTTAGACGAGAGGCTTTAAAGCCCCGCCCCTTCACGCCCAAAAGTCACAGGCTCTCGGGATGACTGCGGAGCGAGAAAAAGGACGCCCCACCGGGGAAAGGCGTCGGAATCACCTTATCCTGAGCGCGCTGTCCGCGCCTTGGCGGTAAATGGCTGCGATGATATGGTGATTTCCTATGAAAAAACTCATTGCTGTCGCAGGAATGCTTTCGGCTGTGCTGGTAACTCTGCCTGCTTTCTCTCAAGTAAAGCAGACAAAAGAACAGATGATGTTTTACACCTCCGATTGGAAAGGCGACCGTTTTCCGGACGGACGGCCCAAGGTGCCGGAGGATCTGCTTAAGCGGGCGCTGGACGTTTCCATTGAAGATGTATGGGACTACTTGCGCCAAAAGGGATACCGGAATCAATTCGAGGGAGACTGGCAGGCGCTCCATATCGAGAAGCCTTTTGCCGGGCGGGCGCTCACGGCGCAATACATGCCGGTTCGGGCCGACATGGCGAAGGCGATTGCCGAGGAAGGGAAGGCCGAGGACAGGATCAGCGGAAACAATAGCTGGCCTATCAATGAGCTGCAGGTCGGCGACGTCTATGTGGCGGACGGCTTCGGAAAAGTCGTGGACGGTACGTTGATCGGGTCCAATCTGGGTAACGGGATTGCAGCCCATACGCACACCGGATTTGTCTTTTACGGGGGAATCAGAGACCAGGAGGAAAATCGGGAGATACCCAATTTCAATGGGTTCTACAAAGGTTACGATCCCTCTTTCTGGCAGCAGATGACGCTGACTGCGATCAATTCACCGGTTCGCATCGGACGCGCAGTCGTTCTTCCGGGCGACTTAGTGCTGGCCAAGACGGACGGCGTCATCTTTATACCCGCGATTCTGGCTGAGGCCGCTGTCAGCCATGCCGAATTTACCAACCTTATGGATGACTACAATTTCGAACTGAATAAGGAAGGGAAGAACGGAGCGCAGTTCGAAGGGGGTTGGAACAAGGCTAAATTCGAGGGCCTGGGCAAGTGGATCGACGCGCACCCTGACAAGCTGAAGATGCAGCGTTCCGAGTTTGACCAGCTATTATCAGAGGCGATCAAACGGGGCGAGGACCAATAGCTTAACCCGCTCTACAAAAAGCAGACCAGATTCGTGTGGCCCCATCCTTTGCTTTCTATGCGAAGGGTGGGGTCTACCGGTTCGATACTCGTCTCCCGCCATTCCCCGAAAAAAGCAGGCGGCGACATTTTTCAGATAGCGGTATGCGCTTGACATGCAGCTATCCATCGGCATACATTTTGCGCTACTCCGCTAAGGCGTTCCAACGAACCCCGGACAATAAGAAAGCAAGCCCAAGTAAGCAGGTGAGCAAGTCGTTCCTGGAGGAAAGACATGCGAGCGCAAGCGATGCGAACGGTCTGCAACAGGCTTTGGCCTCTTGTCTGCGTAGTCCTCCTCTCAACCCTCTACTCCCTTGGCCAGGTCGTGAACGGTACGATCGTAGGAACGGTTGCAGACTCTTCCAGCGCAGCAATTCCCGACGCTACTGTCACCGTCACCGATGTGAATACCAACGTAAGCCACTCAGCGCAGACAGATGCAAGCGGCTTCTACTCTGTACCCGACCTTGCTCCCGGCACTTATAAGGTTACGGCCAGAAAAGACGGCTTCAGCACTGCCATCAACGTGGGTCTTACTTTGTTTGCGGACCGGACCGTGCGTGCCGATATGACGCTCAAGCCTGGTGAGGTCACAGAAACCGTAAGTGTCAGCAGCGCCATTCTACCCGAACTCCAGACGGATACCGCCGACACCGGCCGTGATATCGAGACCATGACGGTTGAGGAGCTGCCGCTCTCCACCGGGCGCAATTTTCAGAATTTGTTGAGCACGGTGCCCGGAGCCGGCGCTACTGTGAAAGATCACTCCACCTTTTACAACCAGCAACTCAGCATGTCGACGGCGATTAACGGCCAGTCCAGCATGTACAACACCTTCAATATCCAGGGCGTGAGCGACAACCAGCGAAGTCAAATGCTGCAAATCTATATTCCGCCGGCGGAGGCAATTCAGGAAGTCCAGATCAGCTCCAGCAACTACGACCCGCAACAGGGAGCTGCTCTTGGGGCTGTGACCAATGTGATCCTCAAATCCGGGAGCAACCAGTTTCACGGGGAAGGCTACTACTTCTACCAGGGCGATGCGCTCTCGGCCAAGTCCTACTTTCAGACAAGCGCGAAGAATCACGCCGCTTACAACTACTTTGGCGGTAACATCGGCGGTCCGATTCAGAAAGACAAGATGTTTTTCTTCGTCAGCTTTCTGGAGTACCGGCAACACGTGGGGGAGTTCTATCAAGTCAGTGTGCCCACGGCGGCGATTCGCACCGGGGATTTTTCGGACCCCGCGCTGACCAAAATCTACGATCCCATGACCGGCGATACGGCCGACTGCCTCCCGGGGGGCAACGCCAAACTGTGCGGCACGGGGCGCCGGCAATTCAGTTACAACGGCGTCCTCAACATGATTCCGCCCAGCCGGTTGGACCCGATCGCGCTGACGCTGCTGTCGCACGTGACGATGCCGAACAATAACCAGAATGCGTCGGGCGTGCTGAAATACCAAAATAACCTGTTAACGGGAAGCGGCTTTACTCAAGACACACCCGATGTCGATGTCACCATCGATCGATTCTTTTCGAGTCAGGATCATCTTTTTGGGCGTTTCAGTTTTGAAAGGCCGAGTCTCAACCAGGATGGACTTTTCGGCGATTATGGCGGACCGCTCTCCGGCGGCGGTATTGCGGGAGAAGAGGGATACGGTCACGAAAGCACGTATTCCATCGGGGTGAACTGGATCCATCCCTTTGCATCGAAGCTGCTCTCGGAGGCGCGGTTTGGATTGAGCCGCTACGACAACCTTGCCTACCCTACGGGTTACGGAAAGACGCTGGCTCAGGATGCAGGAATTCCAGGCGCCAACCTCGATGCGTTCACCAGCGGCATCAGCCTTATTGAGGGAGAAGGTTTTTCCGATCCTATGATCGGAGGGTGCTCGAATTGTCCCTGGACCCGTGCGGGCACGTTGATCCAAGCCGTGGAAAACATGACTAAGGTTACGGGCAACCACACACTTGAGTGGGGCGCCGACTATCACCGTTGGCGCGACGACTTGCTGCTGGTCGGCTATCCGCCAGGATTTTTTGATTTTGCCGCCGGCACCACTGCGCTGAATGGGACCTCCGCTCCGGCGAGCGGATTCGCCAACCAATTCGCCAGTTTCCTCCTGGGTGTGCCGAACAACGTCCAGCGCGGATACGCCAACGTTTTCCCCGCGCTGCGCCAGAATCAACTTTTCGTTTACTTTGGCGATAAGTGGCAGGCCAGCCAGAAGCTGACGGTGAACGCGGGGATTCGCTGGGAGTACTATGGGCCGCCAACACCGCACTTTGCCGGCGGATTCTCCAATTACAATCCCACGACGAACTCTCTTGAGTTGGCCGGAATTGGTGTTGTTCCCAGGAATATGGGCTTGCAGCCCGATTACACCAACTTTGGCCCCAGACTCGGCCTGGATTATCGCATTTCCTCCAACAGCGTTGTGCGCGCAGGTTTTGGCATAAGCACATTGCCCTGGAACATCGACCTCTTTGCCTATAACTACCCTATTGAGCCGAGCCAGTCGTTCAGCAGTCTGAGTAGTTTCGGCCCGGCCATCCTGGACAATAACTCGGCCGCGACTACGGCGCAGGGATTTCCTGGGCTGCCGGCCTATACTCCTCCGGCCAACGGGATCCTTCCCGCCAACACGCCGGCTCTTTTAAACCAGAGCTACGACGCCATCAACCTGAAATGGAAAAATCCCTACCTCGAGGCGTGGAATTTCGCCTACGAGCGCACCCTGCCGGGGAACTGGGTGTTGGACATCGCCTACGTTGGGAATCATGGCATTCACACGCCGATCGAATACAACCTGAACGCGGCAACGGTCTATGGACAAGGCGCCGCCGGCCAGCCGGAATACGGGCCCTGCGCTGCTTGCGGAAGTCCCAACGCCAACGTGGGCCGCACCGCGGGGACGACGGAGTTTTTCGCCGGTTACAGCTCGAACTATAACGCCCTGCAGATCAAGTTCGATCACAAGTTCGCTCGCGGTTTCGCCATGACCAATTCCTACGCCTATGGTAGGGCCTTGGGGTTTGCCACGGAAGCCAGTGATTATCCGAATGGGCTGCTCGACTATGTCAACCCACGGCGCAATTACGCGCAAACCGACTTCAACCAAACGCATATCTTCAATAACACGTTCATGTGGCACCTTCCCTTTGGAAAGGGAGCGCACCTGGCCAGCAGTGGAGTGGCCAGCCAGGTTCTTGGGGGTTGGGAACTCGCCGGAGTATGGGAAGCGACCAGCGGCATGCCTTTGAACTTCTCCTGTACCTGCGCGTCCTTCAATAGCCCGGGCAATCAGGCCTTTCCCAACTTTACCGGCGCCGCTGAGGTTCGTAAGCTGCACGGGATAGGATCAACGCCCTGGTTTGACACGACAGCGTTTGCCGCGCCGGCGGCAGGGACGCAGGGCGATGTGGGCAATTACATTTCGTCAGGGCCCAGGTTCTTCAATCTCGATGCTTCGATTTTCCGCAGGATGCGGCTTACTGAGCGGTTCAATCTGGAACTCCGCAGTGAGTGGCTGCACGCGACGAACACTCCCCAATTTACCAGCCCGAATACGACCTATGGGAGTTCGTCGTTTGGGCTGGTGCAGTCTACAAATGGGGGCAATCGGCTTATCAATGTGGCCGGGAAGATTACGTTCTGATTTCGTTTGCGTCGGGGAGGAATTTTATTGGTGGAGGAAACCGCAGGTCCCTCCGGTGCGCTTCGGTTGGGCCACGATTTTGTTGAAGGGTGAGTGCAGAGGCAGATACCACTGCACTCACCCCGGTTTCGCTAAAATTCTTTCCACTCCGTGCCTCGCTCCAACATGATGGACGCCTGGAACATGGCTCGCGCATAGGCGATGTCGTACACCATTCCGGTGTACCCGCCGCCGCCCGGATACTGGTTGCGAATGCCAACGGCGCGATCGTAGTCGAGGGCGCGTTCGTGCTCGGGATAGATCAGGTGCGTGTACTTCACCTTGATAAGTTCCCGCATCACGGCCAGCATGTTGTTTTCGCCGGCGTCGATAAATACCTCGGTGTAATCGTTGTGCGGGACGCGAACCACCGGGTTCCGGTAGTGCACGTGATTGATACGGTCACGGGTGCCGAAGTATTTGCAGACTTCCACCGGGTCGAGCTCCATTTCGCGCGACACGCCGCACTCGTATGTGATGCCGTTTGCGGGGCTGTTCACTACCGTGATCAGCTTCTTCCAGCCCTCGTACGACGCCATGATCTGACCCGAACCGCGGGTGATCGCAATTGGAGGATCGTTGGGATGCAAAGCTAAACGTATGTTTGACTGTTCGCATGTTGGAATGACGGCTTGCAGGAAATAGGTTATGTTTTTCCAAAGTTCTTCGCTGCTATGAACGCCCTCGTCGGGGACGGTCGGCAGATCTTTCACCTTGTCGATGTTGAACGCGGTATATCCCGCTCCGCCACGGCCCTCTTCGAGGTAGTAACCCTCGATGGCCCGATGGGCATACCAGTTGTACTCGACGACCGGCAAGCCCACCTTTCCGGCAGCCCGGATGGAGCTCTTGAAGTCCTCGATTTCCTTGTCGCGAGCCGCTCCCGCCCGTCCGTAGATGCAGTTGGGAAAGCCGGCGATCATCATGTTGCCGACGGCAAGGCCGCCAGTCTTGAGCTTGTCGACGATGGCCTGCAGATCTGCTTCCTGCCAGGGCATCCTGGGGCCGCCCATCAGCACATTGTTCACCCCGATCTGCTTGACCTCCCGCATGGCCTTCTCGGTGATGTTGCGGCCGTCGAGGGGCGCGCAGATCTTGGGCGTGTCGGGTCCTTCCTGCGGCATGCCAGGACCGTGCGGGCCCTTGTAAGTGGAGCCATCGGCAGCGGCGGCTGGTAACACCGTCGCCGCAGGCAAGGCAGCCGACAGCGCAGCAGTCGAACAGATGCCCTTCATCAAGGCTCTTCTCGAAAACTCGGAACTCATGGAGACCTCCTTCACAACAACGACACCACTTTACAACTTTTGTATGCGTCACTGACGCCCTCGTCGTGAATGCCGATGATTCACGCCAGGGACTGAATCGCACAGACGTTGGACTTAGGGCAGAAGTTTCGCCTCGGAATAAGGTTGGGCTGGATATTTTCGTTGGCTTAGGTTTGCCACCGGCTCGGCGATCGTGCCGCCGCCGGCTTCCTGTAAAATCAGCGGGCACGGAAAATGGCCAGAAACTCGCGACTGAAACGTTTCTGGCGAGGTTAGTTCGAATGGGGACGTTCAAGGCAGCAATTGCTGTTGGGTTGGGCCTTTGTGCTACTGCATCGTTCAGGGCGTTGGGTCAGCAGGACTGGCCGTCTTACGGAGGACATAACGGGACGCACTACTCCACCCTTTCGCAGATCAATCGTAACAACGTGAAGAAGCTGGTAGTGGCGTGGAAGTATGACACCGGAGAAACCGGTGGTATCGAAGCCAATCCCATCATCGTCGGCAAGGTTCTTTATGCCACCACGCCAGGGCACAGCGTAGTCGCACTCGATGCCGCCAGCGGCAAGCTGCTTTGGAAATTTACCTCGGATCTTCAGGGGCGGGTTCTGACGCGCGGCGTATCGTATTGGACCGATGGCCATGAAAGCCGAATCTTAGCCGGCGCCCGCAGTTATCTTTATGCGCTGGACGCTGCTACGGGCAAGGTAATTCCCAGCTTTGGCGAGAACGGCAGAATCGACCTGCGCAAGGGGCTGCGCGAGCCTTACCAGGCGCAGTCGGTTGAGCTGACCACCCCGGGCAGTGTCTACAAAGACCTGATCATTGTCGGCGGCGCGAATCCGGAAACGCATCCTGCGCCGCCGGGAGACATTCGCGCGTTCGATGTACGCACAGGAGCCCTGCGCTGGACCTTCCATACGATTCCGCATCCGGGAGAGTTCGGCTATGACACCTGGCCCAAGGACGCATGGCAACACTCGGGAGCGGCAAATAACTGGGCGGGAATGACCATCGATAGCCAGCGGGGGATGGTATACGTTCCAACCGGGTCGGCGGTGTATGACTTCTACGGCGGAGATCGCGTCGGCAATGATCTGTTCGCCGATTCTCTGATTGCGCTCGATGCGCAGACGGGCAGGCGCATCTGGCATTTTCAGGGCGTGCACCACGATCTTTGGGACCGGGACTTCCCCGCCCCGCCGGCACTCGTGACGGTTACACATAACGGCAAGCGGGTCGACGCGGTAGCGCAGACAACGAAATCCGGCATGCTTTTTGTCTTTGATCGCACGAGCGGAGAATCGCTTTTCCCAATCAAGGAATTGCCTTTTCAGAAGAGCAACGTTCCCGGAGAAGTTACTTCGCCCACCCAGCCGTTACCCAGCTTGCCCGCGCCTTATACCCAGCAGAGCACGTCGGCAGACACCCTCACCAATCGCACGCCAGAAGCGCACGCATGGGCAGAGAAGCAGTTCAGCAGCATGATTGGGGGCGGACAGTTCGTTCCTCCCAGTGTGGACAAGCTGACCGTCGATCTGCCTGGATTCGCCGGCGGTGGAGAGTGGGGGGGAATGGCCGTCGATCCGACGACAGGCGTGTTGTACGTAAACGCGAATGACACTGCGTGGCTGGTCGGTTTGACAATTCCGCCCGCAGCCGGAAGCCCGGGGGAGAAGATTTACCAGAGTCAGTGTAGTGGTTGTCATGGCTTGAACCGGGCGGGGTCTCCTCCTGCGATTCCGCGTCTTCAGGGTATCGAGGGGATTCTCACCGATGCTGAAATCGCCACCATCATTCACACGGGAAGGGGCCGCATGCCCCCCTTCAATAGCCTGAGCGATGAACAGGTGGAGGAAGTCGTGCATTACCTGACCAGGGCGCCACAGCAACAACAGCGCCGGCGGCAGAACCAGAATGCGAAGCCGGTGGATGCCGTGGCCGCGGAAGGCACGGCTGAGGAGCACGACGTTCCGTATAAGACGATTGGCTTTCGCCGCTTCACCGACCCGGAGGGATATCCGGCGACCGCGCCTCCGTGGGGCACGCTCAGCGCGATCGATCTGAATACCGGCCAATACTTGTGGAAGATTCCCTTTGGGACCTATCCCGACCTTGTAGCCAAAGGTATGTCCGATACCGGATCGGATAACTACGGGGGCCCTGTGGTGACGGACGGTGGGTTGCTGTTTATCGGGGCAAGCGTGTTCGATGAGAAGTTTCACGCGTACGACAAGACAACAGGGAAACTTCTATGGGAAACGCAGCTTCCTTTTGCCGGCTTGGCCACGCCTGCGACTTACATGGTGAACGGAAAACAATACGTGGTGATCGCGGCCGGCGGTGGGCAATCGAGTCGAAAACCCACCGGCGGCGTTTACGTCGCGTTCGCTTTGCCTTAGCAGACAGGGTGGGGGAGCCGGGCGCGAAACCGCGGGTTTCGGCAGGCCTGCTATTAATCGTAGCGTTCGAAGACGATCTGCTTCCGCTCCCAGCCCAGGCTTTTCAAGGAGTCGCGGTTGGCCGTTACCATTTCGTTCAATCCACAGATATAAGCGTGGATGTTGTATGCGGCGCCAGTGACAGGCCGCAGATCGGGATTGCCCGCGTGTTCCGTGGCAATTTTCTCCACCAACTCCTGCACGTATCCGCGCGCGCCCTCCCAGCTTTCCTGGGCCCGGCTCAGCGTCCTGTGGTAAACGAAATTTGGCCTGGCGGCTGCGACGCGTTCGAAATAATCCTGGTAATACAGCTCCGTCTCGTACCGGGTTCCATAGACCAGCCAGAAGTTGCGGCCTTGGCTGCGATCCTCACCGTTCTCGGGGAACAGATATTCGACAAAGCCGCGCATGGGGGCGATGCCCGTACCTGTCGCGATGAAGATGCTGTCGGTCAATGGTGACCGCAGCAGGAATAAGCCATGCGGCCCGTGAAACTGAAGCGTGTCGCCCTCTTTGAGATCGCACAACAGGTTCGAAAAAAATCCATCCTCCACCCGGTTGACGCACACGTCAAACTGGTTGCCCCGAGGAGCAGAGGCAATGGAGTAGGCCCGGGTCTGATGCTTACCCGCGGCATCCAGAGCTAAAAACGAGACAAATTGTCCCGGCTGGAAATCGAACGTTTCCAGTTCTTCTGCCGTGAATTCCAAATGGAAACAAGCGCCGGGTTCCGAAAGCAGGACTCTGCGCGTTAGCCGCGCAGTAAAGTGTGGCCGATCCAATATCCCTCACCTCTGGTTTGACCTATCACCACATTATTCGACGGTAACGGATTTGGCCAGATTACGCGGCTGGTCAACATCGCAACCGCGGCGCACGGCAATGTGATAGGCCAGCAGCTGCATGGGCACGACTTCCAGCAGGGGCGCCAGCAGCTCAGGGGCTTCCGGCACATAGATCACGTGTTCCACCAGTTCGTGGATTTGCCGATTGCCCTCTGTGGCCACCGCGATTACGCGGCCGGAACGCGCCGCCACCTCCTGAATGTTGGAGAGTGTCTTCTCGTAGCGCAGCATGGACTCGGGGCTGGACGCATCGTGGGTAGCCAGCACAACAACCGGCAGGGACTCGTCAATCAGGGCGTTGGGCCCATGTTTCATTTCGCCGGCAGGGTAGCCCTCGGCATGGATGTAGGAGATTTCTTTGAGCTTCAGCGCTCCCTCAAGCGCGATGGGGAAATGAATGCCGCGGCCTAAGAAGAGGAAATCGGAAGCCGAGGCAAACAACTTGGCCAGCTGGCGGCATTGGCCATCGCGCTGACGCAACACCTCTTCGATCTTTCCCGGGATACGGCTCAGCTCATCGACGAGGGCCGCGCTGTCTGCGCCGGCAATGGTCCCCCGCTTCTGCGCCAATTGCAGGGCAAACAAAAACAGCGCCGTCAACTGCGCGGTGAATGCTTTGGTTGAGGCGACCCCGATCTCTGGTCCAGCGTGGGTATAAATAGTTCCATGCGCCTCGCGGGCCACCATCGCACCCACGACATTGCAGATGGCGACGGTCATGGACCCTTTGGCGATCATTTCCCGCTGCGCCGCCAGCGTATCCGCCGTTTCGCCGGACTGGGTGATCAGCATGCCCAGCGCGAGCGGATTGGCAATCGGGTCGCGATAACGGTATTCGGAGGCGTAATCGACTTCTGTGGGCACCCGAGCGAGCCGTTCGATCATGTATTTGCCCGCCAGGGCGGAGTGCCAACTGGTGCCGCAGGCAGCAATGTTCACCTGGGTGGCGGCCCGAAATTGCTCGTCGGTGATCTGCATCTCGCCCAGGTAAACCATGCCGGTTTCGAGCGAAATCCGGCCCAGTGTCGTGTCTCGCACGGCCCTCGGCTGCTCGAAAATTTCCTTGAGCATGAAGTGCTTGTAGCCGCCCTTTTCCGCCTGGATCGGATCCCAGAGAATCTTCTCCACGTTGCGCACGACGGGATCACCGTCCAGGTTGGTGAACTTCACGGTTTCCGGGGTAAGAACGGCCACATCGCCATCGGCCAGGAAGTACATCATCCGCGTGTGGTGGAGGATCCCGGGCACATCGGAGGCGACAAACGACTCTCCCTCACCCCGGCCGACCACGACCGGCGGTCCGTTGCGGGCGCTCACGATGGTGTCGGGCGCATCGGCGGAGATCACGCTGATGGCGTAGGCGCCCGTCAGCCTGCGTGCGGCTCTTCTCACCGCATCATCCAGCAGCATCGTTTTCCCTGAGTCTTCCGCCGAACGCATTTCCTGCTCAATCAGATGGGCGATGACTTCGGTATCTGTTTCGGTGACAAAGGAGTGGCCGGCGTCCACCAGCTCGCGTTTCAGTTCCAGGTAATTTTCGACGATGCCGTTATGCACCACCACGATGCGTCCGGTGCAGTCGCGGTGAGGATGGGCATTTTCTTCGGTGGGTCTTCCATGGGTAGCCCAGCGGGTGTGGCCTACGCCGTAGGTGCCATGCAGCGGGTTCTGCCGGATTGCTTCTTCGAGGTTGCGCAGCTTGCCTGGAGCGCGGCGCAGCGCGAGACCGTGACCCGCGGAGCCGACGGCAACGCCGGCGGAGTCATATCCGCGATATTCCAGCCGCTTGAGGCCGTCCAGGATGACAGTGACGACGTCCTTAGGGCCAACGTAACCGACGATTCCGCACATAGACCTACATTGTACGGTTGGCGGTCAGCAGCCCCTATTCCTCCAAACGGTAAGTAAACTCTTCAATCACTGGGTTGGTCAGCACTTCGCGCGCGATACGCTCGACCTCGGCCTGGGCATCGGCGGCAGCCATGGGGCGCAGGGAAAGCTGAAAGTATTTTCCCTGGCGGACATCCTCGACGCCGTTGTACTGCATACGTTTCAATGCGCCGTGAATGGTTTGCCCCTGGGGATCAAGAACGGTGCGCTTCAGCGTGACAAAGACATGCGCCTTCATGGGGCCGATTATAAACGGGTCCGGCGACCGTCATGGCGCCTCACTTTTCCGTTTTCTGCATCCAGGAAGATCAGCATCACCGCAACCAGATCCTTCAGCCCGGCCTCCAGATTGGTAGCACACTGTAGCCTGCGAAGAGCGGAGCGCACGGAAGTAAGTGCGGCAGTATCCAGTTGGTCCGCAGGCGGCGCCACGTCAATCCGGTGCATCTTAAGTTTGGCGTAGTCCCAAACCGTAAAAACTGTGGCGGGCATCTGCGCATCGAGTTGCAGCGCGCGCGCCTGCTCGGCCGCTTTGAGCAGACTGTCGGCGTGGACATCGATCTCCCAGAAGACGCGAAATTCCATTCTCACCCAGCCCACGGTCTGGGCAGGAAACCTGATTCG
>JBARKD010000354.1:0-9071 GCA_049800615.1 Acidobacteriaceae bacterium
GGCTAAGGCCGTGCCCTGATACAGGGCCCTGCTTTGCTATAGAATTCAACACCCATGGCTTTTACGCCCAGCAGCATCGCCGCGTTGGTGATCGCCGCAAGCTTCGCGGCCGGATTGAACGTCTATGCCACCGTCATGACGCTCGGACTCCTGGCCCACGAGCATTGGGTTACCTTGCCGCCTGGCCTCGAAACACTTGCCAATTGGTGGATCATCGGGGTGAGCGGGACGCTGTTTGCCGCGGAGTTTGTTGCCGACAAAATTCCTGGTTTCGATCTGCTGTGGAACGCGCTGCATACGTTTATCCGCATTCCCGTGGCCGCCTTGCTGGCCTATCGGGCGACTACACAACTCACGCCCGAAATGCAGGTGCTGGCCACCGCATTAGGCGCGGCGATCGCGCTGGCCGCGCATGGATCGAAAACGGCGGCTCGGGCATTGGTCACTCCCAGTCCGGAACCGGTATCGAACATCGCCCTAAGCACCAGCGAAGACGTGGCGGCGGTAGGCATTACCTGGCTCGCGACCGCGCATCCCTGGGCGGCCGCCAGCACGGTGCTGGTGCTGCTGCTGATCACGGTGCTGATGGCACGGTGGGTCTGGCGGGCCTTGCGTGGGATGTGGCAGCAGTTGCGACCGGTTGCGGTGTCCCCGGCCCAGATCACGCCTGGGCGACGCGCCGGGTAAGCACGGGCTGGGGGAACGGCTCAGTTACATCTGTTTCGCCTTCCGGCAGGACACACACGGATTTTGCCACTCCGGCTTGCTGGGCCGCCGCCACCAATCGCTCCACGGGCTCGTCCATCGGCTCCTGCGAGAGGCGAAACGTGCCATAGTGCATGGGGATCATTCGCCGCGCACCAAGGTCCAGGAAAGCCTGCAGGGCCTCTTCGGGGCATGTATGTACGCCGCGATAGCTGTCCGGCCGGTAGGCCCCTATGGGCAGCAGGGCAACCTCTGGCTGCAGCCGTTGACCGATCTTGGTGAAGCCGTCAAAGTACGCTGTATCGCCGGAGTGGTAGAGGGTGTGCGGACCGCCGCGAATCACATAGCCCCCAAAGCCGCGGTGGGTGTCTTTGAAAAAACGCGCTCCCCAGTGCTTGGAGGGCGTCATCGTCACGTCGAGGCCGTTGATTATTTTGGTCTGCCACCACTCCAGCGTAACGACCCGGGCAAAACCAAGGTCCCTGACCAGGTCATCCACGCCCCACGGCACCACCACCGTGGGCGCCTGGCCCGAAATTTTGTTGTTGTGGCTGACAATGCGGCGCAGTGATGGCCGGTTCAGGTGATCCATATGCGCGTGAGTCAGCAGCACCAGATCGATGGCGGGCAAATCTTTGATGCGGACGCCGGGCCGGCGCAAACGGCGCAATGCGATGATGCGCTCAGCAAATACAGGGTCGATCAACAGCTTCCGGCCGCCAATTTGAACCAGGAAGGAAGAATGGCCAATGAAGGTCACTCCCAACTCGGCAGGCGATACCAGGACAGGCTGCTTCGATTCTCCAGTCATGGGACGAAAGGCAGACTCTCCCACGAGCGTCCCCAAGGACTGCATCTTGACAAGAACCGCGCTCTTACCCCGGGCCTTTGCTCTCATCACCACCCCAGCTAAATGATAGATTCGTCTACCTGACTGCAAGATGCCAATTCGCAAAAGTGGCGCAAAGCGAACATTACGGCGGTACCTGAATTCATAGACGTAAAGTGCCGGGAAAAGATTGGAAACAGGTTAAAAAGGATCCTTCCGCCGCCAATGTACTCGCATGATTACTGGGGCTCGACGGAAAGGTTGTACATCAGAAAGGAATAAATATCGGCCGCAGTGTCCAGGGCCTTGCTGGTGCTGCTGGATCCATGGCCGGATTGTGTCTCGATCCGAACCAACACCGGATGAACAGGGCTCGCCTTTTCCTGCAGCGTGGCCGCGTATTTAAAGGAATGGGCGGGCACCACCCGATCGTCGTGGTCGGCGGTGGTAATGAGTGTCGCGGGATAGGCGACCCCCCTGCGAATATTGTGGATGGGAGAGTAGCTGTAAAGCACCGTGAACTCGTCCGGGTTGTCGCTCGACCCATAGTCGGCGATCCAGTTCCATCCGATGGTGAACTTTTGAAATCGAAGCATGTCCATAACACCGACCTGGGGGACGGCCGCGCGAAATAGGTCCGGTCTTTGGTTGATGACCGCGCCCACCAGCAGGCCACCATTCGATCCTCCTGTGATGGCGAGCCGGGAGGAGGAAGTGTAGCCATTGGCAATCAACCATTCGGCCGCGGCAATAAAGTCATCGAACACATTTTGCTTTTGCAGTTTCATGCCCGCCTGGTGCCAGGTTTCGCCGTATTCTCCGCCGCCGCGCAGATTGGCGGAAGCGTAAACGAAGCCCTGCTCAAGCAGCGCCAGGCGTAGCGGGTTGAATTCCGGAGCGAGCGTAACGTTGAAACCGCCGTACCCGTAGAGCAGGGTAGGATTGTTCCCGTCAAGCTTCAGGCCGCGCTTATAAACCAGGAACATGGGCACGCGGGTACCATCTTTGGCCGGGTAAAACACTTGCCGCGTCTCGTAATCGCCTGCCTGGAAGCCTTTGATTTGAGACTCGCGGAAATGGGCGGACTCTCCTCGCGCAATGTCATAACGAAATATCGTGTTGGGATAATTGAAAGAAGTGTAGGCATAGAAGGCGAATGTATCGTCGCGCCGTCCGCCAAAACCCCCGGCGGTTCCGGGCCCGGGCAGGGAAATCGCGGCTTCCATCTTGCCTGCCAGCGAATAGACGTAAGGATGCGACGTGACGTCGCGTGCGTAGGTGATAAAGAGCTTGCCGCCTTGCGTGGAAGCGCTCGTTAAGGTGTCCGCAGTTTCCGGCACTACATCCCGCCAACCCGCCGCGGGGTCATAAAGCGCGATTCGCCCGTTGGGAGCCCCATGATTCGTGAGGATCAGGAATTTGTCACCGATATTGTCGATTACTTCAAAACGGTCGTTGGTGATCTCGGCAACGACCGGTGCAAAGGCCGCCATTGGCTGCAAAAGATCGCGGAAGAAAAGAGCATTGCCATCCATGCCCTGACCGCGCTCAGAAATACTGAGAATGGCGTATCGTTCGTCTTCCGTGGTGTGCACGACATGAAATCGCTGCGGATGAGCCTGATCTTCGTAGATCAATTCGTCATCGGCTTGTTGCGTGCCCAAACGATGGTAGTAAACCTGGTGGCCGTGGTTCTGTGAAGAGTGGTCGTGGCCGTCTTCAGGCGGCTGGTATCGGCTATAAAAAAATCCATCGCCGAACCAGGCAAGACCCGTTACTTTCAGCCACTGAAGACGGTCGCCGCAATCGTTGCCGGTTTCTAATTCCAGAATTCGGCCCTCGAGCCAGTCTGAACCGCCGCTCGAAAGATAGTAGGCAAAGTAACGGCCGTTCTTAGAAGCCTCTCCGGCCATAAGGCGCACTGTGCCGTCCGCGGACAGCTGGTTGGGATCAATCAGAATCCTGGACGTTCCATCCAACCCTTTCTGTACGTAGAGCACGCTTTGATTCTGCAAGCCATCATTTTTCGACCAGAGATAATATGCTCCACTGCGGCTTGGTATGCCGTACTTAGGATAGTTATAGAGTTCCCGCAAACGCTGCTTGATCTGGGAACGATAGGGAATCTGCTGCAAATAATTGTGGGTTATCTGATTTTGAGACTCGACCCATGCCATTGTCTCAGCGGAATGGTCGTCTTCCAGCCAGCGGTAGGGATCCGCGATCTTGATCCCGTGATAGTCGTCTACCTGGTCGTCCTTGCGTGTTGGAGGATAGTTCACTCTAGTGTCCATTTGTTAAATGTGGTGTGGCAAGATTGGATGTTCCTAGGGGCGGAAATTGTAGCCTCAGCGGCCGAAGCCAGTCTTCTATTCAAATTGACGGCGGGGCTTCAAGAGTCTGCGTGAGAACTCGAAAATCACGCAATATTCGTATTGATTTTGGGTACCTATCAACACAGAATCGTATTGATTTTGCCCGAAAATCTTGGCTCTCACGCACACTCTTCAAGCCCCGCCCCTTCACGCCCAAAAGGCATAGGCTCTCGGGATGACAAAGGGGAGGCTTGTGGCTTGGGTTGGGTTTGGCTGCCATAAGGGCAAACTGCAGATCCCTCGGCTTCGCTCGGGATGACAAAGGGGAGGCTTGTGGCTTGGGTTGGGTTTAGCTGCCATAAGGGCAAAACTGCAGATCGCTCGGCTTCGCTCGGGATGACAATTCTGTCTAGGGGGGAAATTGTAGCCTCAGCGGCTGAAGCCGGTCTTCTATTCAAATTGACGGCGGGGCTGAAGCCCCGCCCCTTCAGGCCAAATCAGATGGAGAGCGACTTCAAATACTCGCGAAACGGCGTGCCCAGCTCGCTGTGGTTCATGGCAAACTCGACGGTTGCTTTTAACATGCCCAGCTTGTCGCCGGCATCGAAGCGCACCCCGTCGAAACTGTAGCCGTAGACCTTCTCATGCTTCAGCAGGCCGCGGATTCCATCCGTCAACTGCAACTCGCCACCCGCGCCGAGAGGTGTCTTCTCCAGCACATCGAAAATCCTGCTGGTTAGAATGTAGCGCCCGATAATTGCATTCTTCGAAGGCGCTTCCTCCGGCTTTGGTTTCTCTACCAGACCTTTGACGCTGAAAAGACGCTCGTTGTCTCGTACCGGATCGCATTCGAGCACGCCATAGGCAGAAATCGAATCCCCCTCGACTACCTGCGTCGCGAGAATGGAAGATTGCGTCTTCTCGAAAACCTGCATCATCTGCTGCAGACACGGCACCTGGGCTTCAATGATGTCGTCAGGCAAGATAACCGCGAAAGGCTCATCGCCCACCAGATCACGCGCCATCAACACGGCGTGACCCAGACCCATGGCCTCTTTCTGGCGAACGTATGCGATTCGCGCCATATGCGAGATCTGCCTGGTCATGGCAAGCAATTCGGTCTTGCCCCGCTTCTCCAGAAGCTGCTCGAGCTCAAAGCTGATGTCGAAGTGATCTTCGATTTCCGCCTTGTTCCTGCCAGTAACAATAATGATTTGCTCGCACCCGGCAGCAATCGCCTCTTCGACGCCGTATTGGATCAGCGGCTTGTCTACCAGGGCGAGCATCTCCTTGGGTAGCGCTTTGGTTGCCGGCAGAAATCTTGTGCCGAGACCGGCCGCCGGAAAAACTGCTTTGCGCACTCTCTCAGTCATTTTGTAATGGCTCCAATCCAGTCCTACAGTGAGAGCACATCCTATTCCGCGTATCTAGGATGCAGGAAAATCTAAAGAGACTGTACAGGCTAACGCCGAGGCTGCGGCGCTGCTGCCACGGCCTCTTCCCGAACGGCGAGTGCGTCCAGCAGAACCCTGAGCTCCTCCAATATTTGTTTCGGTTCGCTCGCAGGCAGCGGGAAACGAAGGACTCCCTGCGGCGTGAACTGCGCACCCTTCTTCGCGTTCTGCGCTACGAGCTTCATGAGCCGGCCGGGATCGACACTGGCCTGACTGCTGAAACGGACGTGGATCTGGTCGCGCTTGCGGTCCAATTGGGCCACGCCGATGCGCTCGCACTGCAGACGCAAGGCGGCGGCCTCCAGAAGATGCTGCACGCCGAGCGGCAATTCGCCATAGCGGTCCTCCAACTCGGCCCGGATTTCGCCCAACATGCCATCATCCTGTGCGCCGGCGATTTTCTTGTAGATGCGAAGACGCTGGTTTTCTTCCGCGATGTAGTCTTCGTCGATGCGCAGGCTGATTCCGAGGTTTAGCTGGGTCGTTGCCCGCGGCGGCAGCTCTTCGCCCTTCAGCTCACTGACCGCATGTTCGAGCATCGAGGTGTACATCTCAAAGCCCACGGCCTCGATGTGCCCGCTTTGTTCTCCGCCGAGCATATTGCCCGCTCCGCGTAGCTCGAGGTCGAGTGCCGCGATCTTGAAGCCGGCGCCGAGGTCGGAGAACTCCTTGAGCGCGGCCAGGCGCCGGCGCGCGATCTCGGTCAGTTCCTGCTCCGGAGGAATCAATAGATATGCGTACGCCCGGCGGTTGGAGCGGCCCACTCGCCCACGGAGCTGGTAGAGCTCGGAGAGTCCGTGGCGCTCGGCGCGACTGATGAGAATCGTGTTGGCCAAGGGAATATCGAGGCCGTTCTCGATGATGGTGGTGGCTACCAGCACGTCGTATTCCCCGTGCATAAACGCCAACATGACCCGCTCCAGTTCCGCTTCGCTCATTTGTCCATGGCCCACGGTCACCCGGGCCCGGGGCACCAGCTCCTGGATTTTGGCGGCGATCTCGTAAATGGTCTCTACCCGGTTGTGCACAAAATAGATCTGGCCGTTGCGCTCCAATTCCAGTTCGAGGGCGGAGCGAATCAGCTTTTCGTCGAACCGGGCCACGACCGTCTGGATGGCCATGCGATCCTTGGGCGGCGTCTCGATCACGCTCATATCCCGTAAGCCCACCAGGGACATGTGCAGAGTGCGCGGTATCGGTGTGGCCGACATGGCCAGCACATCGATCTCGCGGCGCATCTGCTTCAACCGCTCTTTGTGACGGACGCCAAAACGCTGCTCTTCATCCACCACCAGCAACCCGAGGTTCTGAAAGTGCAGGTCCTTGGAGAGCAGCCTGTGGGTCCCGATCAGGATGTCGACCTTGCCCGCTTCCAGACGCTCCAGGATCACTTTCTGCTCCTTGGGAGAGCGAAAACGCGAAATCATCTCGATGTTGATGGGGAACTGCTTGAAGCGGCTTTTAAAGGTCTCGAAGTGCTGGAAGCTGAGCACCGTCGTGGGCGTGAGCACCGCGACCTGGCGGCCGTCCTGAACGGCCTTGAAGGCCGCGCGC
This sequence comes from Acidobacteriaceae bacterium, assembly GCA_049800615.1. Lineage (GTDB taxonomy): Bacteria > Acidobacteriota > Terriglobia > Terriglobales > Acidobacteriaceae > PALSA-350. The sequence goes on from JBARKD010000354.1 coordinate 6,858, forward strand.
ATCGCCACTTCGGTCTTGCCGTAGCCCACATCTCCAACCAGCAGGCGATCCATGGGCAAAGGCGATTCCATATCCCGCTTCACGTCCGCGATGGCCGTGATCTGATCTTCGGTCTCGTTGTAATCGAAAGCGTCTTCGAACTCCCGCTGGAACTCGTTATCCGAAGGGAACGCATGGCCCTGTGCTGCCTTGCGCTGGGCATAGAGTTTGAGAAGCTCGTCGGCCATGTCCTGCATGGCCTTGCGTACCCGCGCCTTGGTCTTGGCCCAGTGCTGGCTGCCCAAACGGTTGAGGGGCGGAGCCGGTCCCGCATCTGTGGAACGGTATTTCTGGATCAGGTCGAGGCGGGTGAGCGGAACGTAGAGACGCGCCTGCTCGGCAAACTCCAGCACCATGAATTCCAGCTTGATGCCGTCCTGCTCGATCTCCTTGAGCCCCATGTACCGGGCTATGCCATGCTCTATGTGCACGACATAGTCGCCCACGGTCAGGTCGCGAAAATCGGAGACAAAGGCTGCTGTTTTCGACTTGGCCTTCCTGGGTACAGGACGAGCGGCCACGTCGGCTTCATCTGAAAAATCATTGGCCCCGAAGATCACCAGGTTGCTGTCCGGCAGGCTTACGCCGCTGGAGATGGCGCTTTGCACGATGACCGGGGTGCGAAAATCGCCGGCCAAATGGCTGGATTCGTCATAGGACTGTTCGTTCTTGGCGACCTGCGCACGGCTGCCCAGCCGGTAAGGCTGGCCGTATTCCCGCAGCAAACCGGCCAAGCGCTCCACTTCACCGAGGTTCGGCGCTACCAGCAGCATGCGCGTTTCCTGCTCCGCGAGGGTTTTGATCTGCTGCAGAAAGGCGGGGATCGAACCGTGGAAACGCAGCGTGGGACGCGAGGTGAAGGCGATTTCGTCCAAAGGGTTGACGTCCTCTTCGAGGACATCCACGGCGCCCAACTGATCGATCTCCAGCCCGGGCAGGGCGGAGATTTTCGCCAGCAACTCTGGGGGCGAGATGTAGAGGTCCTGGGGCGTGATCAATGAGCCGATGCCGCTGCGGTCATGGCGCTGCTCGATCTTGCTCCACCAACGGTCCAGTTGATTGCCAACCATGGCGGGCTCTTCCACAAACACCTGCGCCTTGGGAAACAAATCAAATAATGTGCGGTCAGCGCCCGCCACCGGAGAGAAAAACTCCCAGCCGGGAAAGACAGTTACACCTCCGGCGGTCAGGGCGCGGCTCAGAAGTTCCGGGTCTTCCGCCTCCAGGCGGCTGCCTGTGAGGCGCTGGTGGACGGCGGCCAGCAGGTCCTCGGAGACGGGGGTTTCGGTTAACGGGAGCAGGACGGTCTGATCGATGGCGGTCGAGGATCGTTGCGAATCCGGCTCGAATTTGCGCATTGATTCGATCTCATCGCCAAACAGTTCCATGCGCACCGGCCTGTCCGCTTCAGGAGAATAGACGTCAAAAATGCCGCCGCGCCGGGTGAACTGTCCGGGCATCTCGACGATGTCCATGGGGCTGTAGCCCACGCTTGCCAGGTGAGCTGTGAGTTCTTCCAGATCGATCTCTTCGTTCCGGCGCAAGACCCGGCCGAGATTGGCATAATATTCCGCGGGAAAGAAGCGCATGCTGGCCGCTTCCACGGGAACGATCACGATAGAGGCGGCGCCGGTGGCGATTTTCCAAAGGACCGAGGCGCGTTGCTCCTGCACATCCGGATGCGGCGACATGTTCTCGAAGGGCAGGACGTCGTGCGCCGGCATGCGCAGCACCTGATCCGGGTCGACTGCTCCGGTTAGCTCGCAGGCTGCGCGCAGACTGAGTTGGAGCGCATCGGCGGCCTTGTTGTCGGCGACGATCACGATGACCGGCGATTGCGCCGCTCGGGCGAAAACCGGGAGATACAGAGCGCGCGCGGTTGCGGTGAGACCGGACACACGTTTGCGGCCCGAAGCTAGGGCTAAATGCCTCCCTGCGCGTTCGAATGGGGCACAGTGTTCCAGGTCCGCTAGCAAATCGCGAACGAAGGGCAGGATCATGCGTAATTCAATTCTAACCGGATGGGATAACGAACGAGCCGCGGCTCTCAAAGCGAGGCGCGAGCCTAGCTTTTGTCACCCAGCACCTGATTTTGACCTGGCAAGTTGAAGGTGGAATGAACGAGCTTCGGCCGGGATGACCATTCTGTCACGTAGCGGAGTGTCCATAGGAGGG
>JBARKD010000355.1:0-10970 GCA_049800615.1 Acidobacteriaceae bacterium
GCCGGCCCCTGATCAACGCCGCCCGTTGCCTGGTTGTGCTCGCAGTCGCGTGCGGCACGATTTGCTGCGCGATGGCCGCGGAAACACAGGGCTTCGATTCCCAGGTCGCTCCCATCCTGCAAAAGAATTGCCTGGCATGCCACTCCAGCAGCGCGCGGATGGGCGGCCTGGTCATGGAGAGCTATGACACCTTGATCAAGGGCGGAGCGCATGGGCCGCCAATCGTGCCCGGCAATGCGGACGGAAGCCGCATCATCCAGATGCTGGAAGGAAAAATTGCACCGCGGATGCCCTTCGGCGCCGACCCGCTCCCCGCTGTCGACATTGCGGCTATCAAGGCATGGATTAATGCCGGCGCAACGGGCCCGGGTGCAGGCGCCCCCAGCAAGACTCTTGCGCCCTCGGCGCTCCCGGATATCCGCCCTGTGGTCCCGGTGGTTTCTCCTGTGTCTTCCCTGAAGTGGGCTCCGGATGGGAAACTGCTTGCCGTAGGCGGTTATCGCGAGGTGCGCCTCATCGATCCCTCGACCGGCAAAGAGGTTGCCACGCTCTCCGGTCACGCCGACTACGTGCGTTCCATTGCCTTCAGTCCTGATGGGAAGATGCTTGCCGCGGGCGGCGGCCCTCCGCAGCGCTCGGGAGAGATCAAGATATGGGATCTCCAATCGCATCAGCTCCTTAAGACCATGCTGGGTCACAAGGACTGCATCTACTCCATTGCCTGGAGCCCGGACGGAAAGATCATTGCTTCCGGCAGCTACGACAAGATGGTGAAGCTATGGGATGTTGCCTCGGGCAAAGAGCTCAAAAATCTTCAGGACCATATTGACGCCGTCTTCGCCCTGGCCTTCAGTCCCGATGGCAAGCATCTGGCCTCAGCTTCGCAGGATCGAACCGTGAAGCTCTGGGACGTGGCTACCGGCAATCGCCTGTACACACTAGGCGACGCTCTGGACGGTCTTACCGGCATTGCCTTTTCCCCTTCCGGCGATCGAGTCTCCGCGGCCGGTTACGACAAGACTATCTACATCTGGACGGTTGGGGACACAGAGGGAAAGCTCAATCAGTCGTTGATCGGAGACGAGGAGAGCATCCTGGCTTTGGTTTGGTCGCCCGACGGCCAAACCATTATTACCGCGTCGTCGGATGGTTCCATACGATTTCGCGACGCGAAGACGCTCGACCCGGTAAGGGTCATCGATCACCAGCCGGAGTGGGTGCAAGCGCTCGCCATCAGCCCCGATGGTCGATGGCTGGCGGCGGGCCGTTTTAACGGCACGCTGAGCATCTACGACGTGAAGAATGACAAAGCACCAGCAGGACAATGGACGGTCTTTACGCCCCGGCAGCCTGCTGCGGGAGAGGAAAAAAAGCAGGTTGCGAGCCAGTAAAGACTCGCATCAACCTGCGCGAGGTGCCAAGTGAAAATTAAGATCCTGCGTTGCGTCTCATGGTTTGCCTTGGCAGTACCGTGCGGTTTACCGCTGCACGCCGAGGAGCCAATTATCCCGCCGAGCCTTTCGAAGATATGGCCGGTTGGCATGGAGCGCGGAAGCACGGCCACGTTTACCCTCGACGGCCGCAATCTCTCCGGCGCCAAAGCAGTGATCTTCGATGCGCCTGGGATCACCGCGAAGGTCACCCAGATCACTGACCTTCCCGAAGAGGCGGCCAGTGGAAAGTTTTCCACCGCGGCCGCGGTGCCGCTCGCCAAAAAGCAGTCCGCTTTGCTGGAAATCACCGTAGTCAAAGACGTCCCGCCGGGTATCTACCGTTTCCGCGTGCAGACGCCGCTGGGCACAACCAACATGGTTCCGCTGGCCATCGGATCGCTCCCCGAGACGAAGAAAAGCGAAAAGCCGGGAAACACGGTGCTGTCACAAACGGTGATGCTGCCTGCGACAATGGTGGGTACGATTGCAGCGCCAGGAGACAGCGATCGTTACGACTTCGACGGCAAAGCAGGGGAGGACCTGGTATTCCAGGTCATCGCCTCGAAGCTTGGCTCCAGGCTCGAATCACTGCTCGCTCTCAGCGACAGCTCGGGCCGGGTTCTGGTCGAAGCAGGAAGACATGACAACAGCCCTGACGCCGGGCTGCACTACCACCTGCCGCAGGATGGGAAATACACTCTCACCATCTCAGACCGCGAAGGGGGTGGAGGTAAGGACGATTACTATCGCGTGGATGCGGGTGCCTTGCCTTATATCACAAGATACTTTCCCCTTGGCGTGCGCGCGGGTGAACCAACCTCGGTCGCCGTAGAGGGCGTCAACCTGGGGGGAACCCGTGAGCTCAAGATCGAAGCGCCGAAGGTGGCGGCGGACTCGAAAACCATACCCATCACACTCAAGGAGAACCCAGCGCTCCCGTTGAACAACGTGACGCTCGTGGTCGGCGCCTTACCCGAAATCCTGGAACAGGAACCGAATAACTCGGTCGCACAAGCAGAGGCCGTTTCCTTCCCCGTCACCATTAACGGACATATCAATGGGGGAACCAAGCCGGGGGAAGTCAGCGATGAAGACTATTTCCGTTTTCGCGCCAGCAAGGGGCAGCGGCTGACGATTGATGTGGAGGCGGCCAGAGCCGGCTCTCCGCTGGACTCGGTTATCGAAGTTTTGGATGCGCAGGGAATTGCGATTCCGCGAGCTACCATTCGCTGTTTGAACCAAACCACAACCACGCTCAGCGATCGGGATTCGCGCACCACTGGTGTCCGGCTGACATCCACGACCGGGCTTCACGTCAATGACTACCTGATGATTGGCGACGAGCTCAATCAGCTTGATTACATCTCAGATCAGCCCGATGCCGACGTTGAGCTCAAGGGAATCAATGGTCTTCGGCTGGCCTTTGTGGGCACGTCCCCGGTTGTGCATGCCGTGAACACGCCGGTCTATCGCGCGCAGATTCTGCCTCCGGACGCCGAATTTCCACCCAACGGCCTGCCCGTCTTCCATCTGACCTGGCGCAACGATGACGGCGGCCCTGGGTACGCTGCAGACTCGCGCATCGACTTCGTAGCCCCGTCCGACGGGCAATATATCCTGCACCTCAAGGACGTTCGGGGTATGAGTGGACCAGACTTTGCCTATCGTCTTTCCATTCGCGAAACCGTTCCGGATTATCAACTCACAGCCACTCCCGCGAATCCCAATATTCCCAAGGGAGGACGGGTGCCCTTGACGGTTTCGGCCGATCGGCTGCAAGGCTATGAAGGCCCCATCGAGATTGAAGTAAAAGGTCTGCCTGCCGGCCTCACCGCCGGTCCCGCCAGGATCTCCGCGGGAGAGGATTCGACGGTGGTCGTGCTCTCAGCCTCTGCGGATGCTTTGGCGGATGCGCCGCCGGGTGCGATGCAAATTGTGGGCCACGCGACCATCAACGACCGTGACGTTGCCAGGACGGCGAACTTGAATGACATGCTGGAAGCCGGCATGCATCCGGAGTTGTCTCTGCAACTCGCCACCATTATTCCGCCGCCGGATGTGATGGTGACGACGGACACCAGGCAGGTCTCTCTTGAACCGGGGCAGCAGGTGACTGTGACCCTGCATGTCGAGCGTCAAAATGGGTACAAGGGTCGTGTGCCTTGCAATGTCAAGAATCTTCCCCGTGGAGTTCAGGTGGTCAATATTGGACTGAACGGCGTGCTGGTGACTGAAAGCCAAACCAGCCGCACCTTCACCCTGCGGGCAGAGGACTGGGCAAAGCCGATCGAGCAGCCAATCTATGTCGTAGGCGAAGTCGAGTCAGATTCTTCCACCGACCATGCCTCGCTTCCGCTGGAGCTGAAGGTCACGGGGCGCAAGCAGGCGCAAAGCGTCGGCGGCTCTCAAGCTGCAAGCGTAAACTAGCGCCTGTATGGTGGAGCAAGGCAGCCCTGTTGCGTTTGACAGAACTCAAGCACTCCGGCACTCAGGAGGAAACGAGGGTCCGCTTTACTTCGTCAAAGCTTTCCGCGAACCGGTCAATATCCGGTTTTTCTATATAGTAAGGCGTGGAGAGGCGAATTCCATTTGGAACTCCGCCGCCGCCGCGAATGCGGACCTTGTATCGCGACCACAGGGCAGTTTCGAGTTGACCGATGGAAACTGGCGGGACACGCACGGAGACGATTGCGCAACGAAATTGCCCATCTCCGGTTACGTTTTCCGCGCCGCGCTCTTTCATCTTTGACCACATATAGTCACTGAGCTGGCGGTGGCGCTTCTCGATGCGGTCGATCCCGATTTGATTGGCAAATGCAACCGCGGCCCTGAATCCGTAAAGCTGCGGCAAATTCGATGTGCCGAAGTGCTGGAAACGCTCGGCCCGTATGCTCTTGGTGTCCCATTCCCCGGCGGTGATCGTGCTCCACATTCTATCGATCATTTCGTCGCGCACGTAAAGAAATCCGGAGCCTTTCGGAGCCATCAGCCACTTATGCGGGCTTGAGCTATACATGTCGCAACCGATCTCGCGCAGGTTCAGCCGCATCGCTCCCGATACCTGAGCGCCGTCAATCATGGATATCAATCCCCTGGTGCGTGCCAAATCGCAAATTTGCTTTATCGGCTGAACCACGCCTGTCGTGGTAGTGATATGGCTCGTAAAGAGAATGCGCGTACGCGGCGTGATTGCATCGTTGATGCGGTTGAGCAGTTCGGAAGTATCGGTCAACGGCTTGGGGATTTCGTACTGCCTGACTACGATTCCATATCGTTTGGCCCTCAGTCTCCATGGCTCCTTGCCGCTGGGATGCTCCTGATCGCTGATCAGGACCTCGTCACCCGGCTTCATGTCGAGGCCATTCGCCATGTAGTTGTTGGACTCAGTAGCGTTGCGCGTGAGCGCGAGTTCGTCGCGGGTTATGCCTAGAAACTGCGCCAGCGGATCGCGAACTTCGTTAGACGGAAAGTATCCCCAGATCGGCCAGTCCTCGGGATCTCGCTGATCGAGCGAATCACTACTGTAATAAGTATCGAAAACTTCCTTTAAAACGGGGAGCGGGCAGGACCCGAGGGTGCCGTTGTTTAGGAAGACTTCATCTTTGGGAATAACGAATTGCCGCCGAATTTGCCGCCAGTATTGGTCCTCATTCCGTTCAAAGAGCGAGTCGGCGGGCATTGGCGGAGTGGAAACGTGAAGTTGTTCGGCAAAGGCGGAAACGTTTGCGGTCGAAATACCAGCCGCGCCCGCAACTGCAAGCGCGTTTTGCAGGAAGTTTCTACGATCCATGAGTAAACCCTCAAGGTGACATTCTGCGGCCCCGGACGGCAGGGTCATAAGCGTTAACCGCGCAGCTTGGGCACGGGCGCGTTCATGCATTTTCACTACTGCCGTTATAAGCCCCGTTGGCAGTGACGGGAAACGCCGAATGGGAAGCCTCTATCGTCGAACAGGCTGATCCAGCGCGCTTTATTTGAATTCGGAACAAAGTAGGGGCGAGAAAGGGGCAAGATGGCTACATTAATTCAGAAAAGCGCTCCTCCGCGCGGAATCAATCCAACTTTCCAAAACATTGATGTTGACAATGCATTATCTGCCTGCTAAAACCCCTTCATAAAGATTTGACGTTATTTCATTTTTGCAACAAGTTTCGTGTTTACTCCCTCACGCTCTGACGAAACGCCCATTCTGTGTCTGATCTCTTCAAACGGGCAAGCGTTCGGAAGGGGCCGCGCCATGAATGGCATGAGTGTTCGCCGTCAGTCTACTGGGCCAGCTTGGGACCGATACCGCGTGGTTTTTCTGCGCGGCACTCAACAACGATGTATCCCGCTTGTGGAGCTCTGTAAAAGCTGAAAAGGAGAAAAACGGTGAATGGCGAACATCACACGCTGTTGCAGCTCTCGCGCAGTCAATGGATGAGAAAGGCGCGCCGGACACAGGCAGGGCTTCCGCAACGCCTGTTTTGCGAGCTTTTCCATTCCTGGGCAAGGCCGGCGGTGGTCTTCCTGGCTCTCCTGGTAACGGCCAGGTTGGCGCTTGCGGTCGCCACAGGAACTATTTCCGGAACGGTTCAGGATGCCCAGGGGGCAGTCGTACCGGACGTCACCGTGCAGCTCCGCTGTATCGCGACAGGAGTGGTGCAAACGGTTCAGACGGATTCGGCAGGTTTCTACCGGTTTCCCGCGCTGCCTTTGTGCAGCTACAGCGTCACTTTTACAAAGACAGGTTTCTCGAAGTTTGAGAGAACAGGCTTGCTCATCGATGTCGATACAGCGCTACGCGCAGATGCGGCGCTGAAGATTGGCTCGACATCCGACCAGATCACGGTGAACTCTACGGAAGCACAAGTAGACACCGAATCAGCGCAGGTTGGCGAGGTGATCAGCGGAAAGGAAATGACGAATCTGCCGCTCAACGGCAGAGCCTACACCGACCTGCTGGCTCTCCAGCCGGGTGTTGTCCCCTTTCAGACGGCAGAGTTCGGTGCGGAGCAGCCGGCAAATTCTCTGAACAACGGACTGCTTGACATTTCGGGCGGGCAGAATACGCACAACGGTTTTATGGTGAATGGCGCCAATACGGTGGAAGGATACAGCGGCGGCACGTTTCTGATTCCCACGCTGGATTCGATCGCCGAGTTCCGGATCATCACCGCGGATGCCAATGCGGAATATGGAAACTACAGCGGCGGTCTGGTGAACGTGGTCACGAAATCGGGCACCAATCAGTTCCATGGCACGGTTTTCGAGTTCCTGCGTCTGCCCAATTTCAACGCTGCCGACTACCTTACCAAGAGCAAGGGTGAGTTCAGGCAGAATCAGTTCGGCGGTGTGTTTGGCGGACCGATTTGGCGGAACAAGATCTTCTTCTTCGGCGATTGGCAAAGCACACGCCAAACTGTGGGACAAAGCTCGGGGAAGCAATTCGTTCCCACCGCGGCCGAAATGACAGGTGATTTTTCTGACGAGGCCAGCCTGCTCGCGGGGGTCGTCAGCGGCCCATACTACGCCAATTTGCTCTCGCAAAGGCTGGGCTACACGGTGACGAATAACGAAGCCTACTACGCGAGCGGCTGTACTTCGAACGCGCAGTGCGTTTTCCCAAACGCGAAGATTCCCCAGGCAGCCTGGTCGCCGGTCGCCCCCTACGTCAATAAGTTGATCCCGGCTCAAACCACCGGTCCCTCCGGAGGTAGCGCCGGCTACTACATCACATCGGCGTTTCCCGAAACGCTGAATGACGACAAAGGCGGTGTCCGCATCGATGCTGACACGAAATACGGAAACATCTCGGGGTACTACCATACCGATCCATGGAGCAATGTTCTTCCCTACGCCGGATGGGGCGGAAGTACGGTTCCTGGTTTTCCGAGCTCGGCGAAGGGAAAGGCGCAGCTCTATGTTGTGAGCCTGACGTCACGGTTTGGCAGTTCCGCGGTGAATGTTCTCAACGGCAATTGGACAAAAAACAACAATTCCTCGCTGAGCACTTCGGCTTACCAGGGTACCTCTCCTCAGTCCATCGGGTTCGCGAGCGCACAAGATCTGGGAATCTTCACGGAGGCTCCGCAGTACGCAAATTATCCGTCCATCAGCTTGAATGGCTTCGGGTTGGGGCCGCCCAACACCGTGCTTACGCAGAACAACAACCTGTACGGGTTACAGGACGACTTCTCCAAGGTCATCCGGTCACACACGTTGAAAGTTGGAGCGTCCTACCATTGGGATAAGGTTGACATTGCTCATCCGAACAATGCCAGCAACGGAGCCTTTGGCTTTACGGGAGAAGAGACAGGTATCGATTTTGCTGACATGTTGATCGGCGCCCCAGCCTCCTACTATCAGGGCACTCCGGCGGTTCTGAACCTGCGGAACTACTATGTGGGCATCTACGGACAGGACAGCTGGCGAGTGAATAAACGCCTGACCGCGAACCTTGGGCTGCGCTGGGATGTCGATCCTTTTTGGGAAGATGCGCATAACGCAAGCCCTGTCGTGCAACTCGGCATACAGTCAACCCAGTACCCTACCGCACCCACGGGATATGTCTTTCCGGGCAATGCGGGCGTGGCCCGGCGCAGCGGAGCCCTAACACGTTTTAATAACTTTGGACCCCGCTTCTCGCTTGCCTATACTCCCCATGTGGACGATGGGTTCATGCACTCGATCTTTGGCGACGAGGGCAAGAGCAGCATCCGCGCCGGATTCGGAATGTATTACACCAACGTCGAGGGCGCAAATACCTTCAACTTTTCAGCACCCCCCACCCACCTGTTTTATGACAACAGCGCCCCGGTCCTGTTTGAGAAGCCGTTTCTTAACCGCGACAGTGGCTTGAGCCTGGTCCAGAGGTTCCCGCTTCCCCCGGTCAATCCGTCTTCGATCGACTGGAGCATCTATGAGCCTATCGGCGGCAACTCCAATCCGCTACGTATTTCCAAAACTCCTTATTCCGAACACTTCAATCTCTCGTTCCAACGTGAGCTCGCCACCAACATGGTTTTCAGCGTCACCTATGTGGGCACGTTAGGCCGCCACCTGATCGTGACCGGCAATAGCAACCCGGGCAATCCGGCTCTTTGCTTAAGTGTCAGTCAGCCTGACCAAACGACGGATGGAGTCACCTGCGGGCCGGGAGGCGAGAATGGCATCTACTACCCGGTGAGCGGCAGCGTCATCAATGGTACACGTGCACCTCTCGGTTCCGAGTTCGGCGTCAATCAGTATGAACTTACCCTTGGCACCTCGAGTTATCACGCCCTTGAAACCACGCTGCGCAAAACCGGGGCGCGCTTCTCGGCCTTGTTCAGCTACACCTACAGCAAATCGATCGACAACGGGTCGGGCTTCGGCGATCAGGTATTTACGTATGGAGATCACGACCACTTCCGGGGGCCGTCTTACTTCGATTTGCCGAACAGTTTTGCCGCGAGCTACACGTGGGAGATGCCCTGGGATCTGCTCCTCAAGAAAGACAACCAGGCGACGCGCGGCTGGAAGCTGTCGGGCATGACGCAGTTTTCCAGTGGCGTGCCGGTCATGATTACGGAGACCGATGACCGGTCCCTGATGGGCAATACGGGCCTGACCTTCAGCGGGTCGACCGACGAGCCGGTGCTCAAGTACGGCACGGGCGCTTCGTTCTACGGTGATAAGAATCCCCGTCACGGTAACTCTTTTCTCAACAACTCCCTTTTTAGCCAGGAGCCTCTCGGTGAACAGGGAAATTCGCCTCGCAGATTCCTTCACGGCCCTGGTTTGAATAACTGGAACCTGGCGCTCCTTAAGGATGTAAGAATCTACGAACGCGTCACCTTCGAGTTTCGCGCGGAGTTCTTCAATGCCTTCAACCATACGCAGTTTTACGGGGGTGGAGTCGTCAATGGGAACTATGCCTCAGGCACCGCATTCGGTTCCATCACGTCAGATGCTGGTCCGCGCGTCGGTCAGCTGGGTGCCAAGTTGAGTTTTTGACCCCTAGGACTGGTCTCATAAATAGGCAAATTTCGGAGAGGCCGCGCATGAGACCCGCCCTCGAAGCGGGGCTCAGGGTCCAACCAGAAGCCCCGGATCCATATCGACCCATATATGAGACAAGGTCCAGGACAACCGGCCATGGCGGTGAATCGGCGGACGGTCGTAAAGAGTATGGTTGCGAGTCTTTTTGCGGCTGGGAGGCCCGCACAAAGTTACGAGGTACCGTCCCCGGCGCTGACAGAAAAGCGATTCAGAATCTGGGATGTTCATAGCCACCTGGGCGCAATGTCCGGCAGCACCCCCGAAGATCGGCTCGAGTTGCTCATCCGGCACATGGACCGCCTCGGCATCGAGCGCGTTATCCTCTCCCAGGGTTTTGAGGAATTTGAATATCATCCTAGCCCGGAACAGGTGCGCATCGAGAACGATCGTGTGATGCGGGCGGTCAAGCGCTTTCCCGATCGCGCTTATGGCTCCTTATATATCAGTCCGGACAATGTTGACTTCTGCCTGGAAGAATTCGACCGGTGCGTCCGCGATGGGCCGATGGTGAGCATTGGAGAAATCGAAACCGATGTGCGATGCAACTCACCGGTTTTCGATCCCATTGTGGAGCGTGCCGTTGCGCTTAACGTGCCCATCTATCAGCATACGTGGATTAATTCGTTGGGTAATGGACCCGGCGATTCGACTCCTTTCGACCTGGTCGAGTTGGCGCGCCGTCATCCGCAAGGAAAATTTGTCTGCATGCACACCGGGGGCAACTGGGAACTCGGCATCCGTGCGATCCGCGATTGCAAAAATATCTGGGCCGAGATTGCGGGCTCTGACCCGACCGCGGGCTTCACGGAGATGGCTGTTCGCGAGCTGGGCCCGGAGAGAATCGTCTACGGCAGTGACATAGGAGGCAGAAGCTTTGGTTCGCAGGTAGGAAAAGTCCTTGGTGCGAACATTTCCGATGAGGCCAAAGAGATGATTTTGGGCGGCAACCTTCGCCGCCTGCTGCAACCTGTCCTGCAGTCTAGAGGACTGGCATCTTGATCGATACGAATGTGCATTTGTTTCAGTGGCCGTTTCGGAGGCTCTCTGGAGACACACCGGAAGACCTGGTGGCGCAGCTGAAGCATAAAGGGGTTCGGCAGGCCTGGGCCGGAAGCTTTGAAGCACTTTTCTGCCGCGATGTCAGCGGAGTGAATGCACGGCTGGCTGCTGCATGCCGCGACCAGGGGGCGGGTTTTCTGGTGCCATTTGGGGTTGTCAATCCCAAATCGCCGGACTGGGAAGAGGATCTGCGGCGATGCCAGGAAGATCATCGTATGCCCGGGATTCGCCTGTATCCGAGCTATCACCGCTACCCGCTCACCGACACCGATTTCGTCCAGCTACTCACATTGGCTGCCAGCCGGCGTCTGATTGTGCAGATCGCGCTTTCCATGGAGGATCCGCGCACGCAGATTCCCTGGATGATGGTCATGCCCGCTGATCCCGGGCCGCTGGCGCCGCTCGTTGCCAAGCTGCCCGCGTTGAAGCTGGTGCTATTGAACGGTGCGCACTGGG
>JBARKD010000356.1:0-3422 GCA_049800615.1 Acidobacteriaceae bacterium
ATCTCGAAACCTCTGCTTGGGCGATGAGGTCTATTGATTGATGAAGCACACAGTGCTCACTGCGGCAATCCTCGGTCTGGGGATATGGACGGGTTGCGGCGAAAAGAAGCAAGATCCGGCAGCCCAAGCGCCGCCCCCTGCCCAGGTGGAGAGCGAGGGCGGTGTGAGCCTCATCACCGTCGACCGTGCAAACCGCTTTCCAGTCGTCCCAGCTTCGGAATATCGATCAACCTCCACCCTCAACGTTACCGGGACCGTCAATCCCGACGTGTCGCGAACCATTCCCGTCATCTCGATCGCCTCCGGCCGTGTGGTGGCCATTCACACCCAGCTCGGCGCATTCGTCAAAAAGGGACAGTTGCTGATGGAGGTACAGAGCACCGATATCTCCAACGCCTTTGATCAATATCTCAAAGCGGTAAACGACGAGCGGCTCGCGCGAACTCAAGATGAGCGCGCCAAAATCCTCTACGAAAAGGGCGCCATCGCCAAAAGCCAACTGGAGATCGCGGACGACAGCGAACAGGATGCCAAGACCGATCTGATGGCAGCGGAGCAGCAACTCACTGTTCTCGGGGTCGATAAAGACCATCCCTCGCTGACAGCCAAGGTTTATTCGCCGGCGACGGGGGTGGTTATTTCGCAGAATGTCACCGCGGCCGCAGCCGCCGGGGTTTCCTTGTCGGGCACATCCACTGCCTTCACCATCGCCGATCTTTCCCAGGTCTGGGTCATTTGCGACGTCTATGAAAACGATCTGCCTATGGTTCACGTGGGTCAGACAGCCGATATCCGTCTCAATGCGTATCCCGACCGCCTGATTACCGGAACCATCGGTGAAATCGATGCGCTTCTCGATCCTTCGATCCGCACTGCGAAAGTCCGCATACAGGTCCCCAATCCTGACCGGTTGATGCGCGTCGGCATGTTCGCTACGGCCACCTTCCACGGCCGAAGGCCGGAGCAGCATGCCGCGGTGCCGGCATCCGCCATTCTTCACCTCCACGATCGGGAATGGGTATATGTGCCGGCTGGAGACGGAAAGTTTCGCCGCGTGGGTGTCGTTGGCGGGGACATGATCGGGGACGGCCGGCAGGAGGTGACCTCAGGCTTGGCGGTGGGCCAGCAGGTGGTTGTCAATGCGCTCGAGCTGCAGAATTCGTCGGAGCAGTAATGATCCGGAACCTGGTCGATTTTGCTCTCAACAATCGGTACATGGTCCTGGCGGCCGCCATTATCCTCTTCATCTGGGGCGCCCTCTCCTTTCACAACCTTCCGGTCGAAGCTTATCCCGACGTTGCCAATAACTATGTCGAAGTGATTACCCAGTGGCCTGGGCGCGCCGCGGAAGAAATAGAGCAGCAGGTCACGATCCCCATTGAAATACAGATGGCCGGCATACCTCACATGCAGCATCTGCGCTCGTTTTCTCTGGCTGGTCTCTCCGACATCAAAATGATCTTCGACGACGACTCCGTCAACGACTGGAATCGGGAAAAAGTCCTCGAACGGCTTTCGATGGTCACGCTGCCTCCGGGCCTCACGCCGCAAATGGGCTCCGATTGGAACCCCGTGGGACAAATCTATTGGTACACCCTGCACAGCACCAATCCTTCGTACGACAACATGGAGTTGAAATCGATCGAAGACTGGTCGCTGGAGAAGCAGTTCAAGTCCGTCCCCGGGGTGGTAGACGTGGCCAGCTTCGGCGGCATGACCCGCGAGTACCAGGTGCGCGTCGATCCCAGCAAGCTCATCGCGTACGGACTCAGCATCGGCCAGGTGGAGCAACAACTAGCCAACAACAATACCAACGCCGGCGGCAGCTTTATCGAGCAGGGCCAGCAGCAGGTAAATGTTCGTGAGGTTGGCCTCTACCGCGACGTGCATGATATCCAGGAGACGCAGCTCAAGACATCGAATGGAACGGCCCTTCGGGTCAAGGACATCGCCACCGTCGAACAGGGGCCGAAGATCCGCCTGGGCCAGATCGGCAAGGCCATCCATCGCGAAGATGGCAAGATCATCGACGATGACGACCAGATCGAAGGCATCGTTCTGCTACAGAAGGGCGATGATTCCGATTCGACCCTGGTCGGCATTCACGACAAAGTAAACCAGCTCAACAGCCAGATCCTGCCAACCGGCGTCAAAATCGTTCCCTTCCTGGATCGCAGCGACCTGTTGCACTACACCACGCATACGGTTCTGCACAACCTGACCGAGGGGATCATCCTGGTAGTGATCATCCTCTTTGTCTTTCTAGGGAATGTTCGCGGCGCTCTCATCGTCTCTCTGACCATTCCGTTCGCGCTGCTGTTTGCCTCGATTTGTCTCGATCTCAATCACATTCCTGCCAATCTGCTGTCGCTCGGCGCTCTCGATTTCGGCATGGTGGTGGACGGCGCGGTCGTCATGGTGGAAAACATTGTTCGCCATCTTGGGCGACGCCGTGGCGACAGCACCACTCCCATGGAGCAGATCCGAGAGGCCGCGCACGAAGTCCAGCGCCCTGTTTTTTACGCCATCGGCATCATCGTCACTGCCTATCTTCCCATCTTCACTCTGCAAGCGGTCGAAGGCCGGCTGTTCAAGCCGATGGCCTGGACGGTTGCCTTTGCTCTGCTCGGCGCATTGGTTTTCTCCATGCTGATTGCGCCGGTTCTGGCAAGTTTTCTGTTCTGGAAAGGTGCGCATGAATGGCACAACCCGGTGATGAACTGGATCACCGACCACTATCGCCATTCCGCAACGTGGGCCATCGAGCATCGCGCCGTCACTGTTGGCGCGGCCATCTGCGCGCTACTTCTGGCCGGATATCTCGGATTGAGCGGAGTCATCGGTTCCGAGTTCCTGCCTCATTTGGA
Source organism: Acidobacteriaceae bacterium (assembly GCA_049800615.1). Lineage (GTDB taxonomy): Bacteria > Acidobacteriota > Terriglobia > Terriglobales > Acidobacteriaceae > PALSA-350. The sequence continues at coordinate 2,868 of JBARKD010000356.1, forward strand.
TGAAGGGGCAATCTGGGTGAGAGGCACGCTTGCCCCGAGCACAGGTCCGACGGCCAGCATTGACACGATGAACCGGGCGCGTATCGCTCTTGCCGCGTTTCCGGAAGTGACAAAAGTCGTCTCCCAGGCAGGCCGCCCCGATGACGGCACCGATGCCACGGGCTTTTTCAACACGGAATACTTCGTCGATTTGCTTCCTAAAGAAAAATGGCGGCCCGCATTTCACCAGAACAAGGAAGAACTCATCGGCGCCATGGACCGCGAGCTGGAAAAAATGCCGGGGGTGATCTGGAACTTTTCTCAGCCCATCTCCGACAATGTGGAAGAGGCGGTCAGCGGGGTCAAGGGTGAGTTGGCGGTGAAGGTATACGGCGACGACCTGAAGGAACTGGAGAGGACCGCCGACAAGATTGCCGGCATCATGGGCAAGGTCACTGGGGTTGCCGATCTGGGTGTTTTCCGCATCATCGGCCAGCCCAACCTCAATTACACCGTCAATCGTGTGGCTGCGGCTCGTTACGGAATCAACGTCTCCGATGTGCAGGATGCGATTCA
>JBARKD010000357.1:0-6046 GCA_049800615.1 Acidobacteriaceae bacterium
ATTGGGGACATATCTCAGTTCTTGAGGGCGGAGGGCACATCTGCGAGTTGAATCTGAATGCGTGTTCCGGAGTGAACCCGCTGTGGCGGCCGCCGTGGGCAACGATCGATCCTTTCGAGTACACCACTGCGAAGTGTGCTGACAAATACGGACCTCCACCGGATGGCAAGTTGCTATCCGGCATTGCGGGCCATAGCCTCAGCTTTGATCACTTTGGGCCGCCTTCGCCGGAAGAAACAGCAGCGGGCCTCACTACCCACGGCGAAGCGCCTGTGATGAAGTGGAAAGGCCGCAAACAATTACGCTCGAAGCCACAATTGCAATATGGTTGTACCCTTTCCCAGGCGCATATCGGTTTCGCCAGGAAGCTAACTCTCGACCGCGTAAATCCAGTGATTTATTGCGAAGAAACAGCGGTCAACCTCAGCCGTTATGACCGGCCCATTTCGTGGAACGAACATGTAACCTTTGGACCACCGTTTCTGGAAGCGGGAACCACCTGGTTCGACATGCCGGCAATGCGGGCGAAAGTTTGCCCCGAGAGCTACAGCCCTCGATTTTCGCTTCAGCCAAATGCCGAGTTTACCTGGCCTAACGCACCGACAAAAAATGGCAAGGAGCGAGTGAACCTGCGAACCATGCCCGCACAGCGGTTCGGACACTATACGGCGCAATTGCTGAGTTCGAAACTCGAGATTGGATTTATCGCGGCATGCAACCCTCGCCTGACGCTTCTCGTCGTGTACGCATTTCGACGGGCAGACTTTCCCTGGGTGGGCAATTGGGAAGAACGATATAACCGAACGCCTGCACCGTGGCGGGGGAAAACATTCTGCCGCGGCCTGGAATTCAGCACAACTCCGTTCTCTATTCCGCGGCGCGAAACCATCAACCAAGGGCCGCTTTTCGGAGAACTAACGTATCGCTGGCTCCCGGCTAAATCCAAGGCTCGAGTCCGGTTTCTCATTTTGTTGTTTGCAGTGCCAGCGACATTTCGTGGGGTAGCGAGCGTTTCCGTCGCCAACAGAAAGATCGATGTTGTCGAGTCCGGAGCTCGTGGCCGAAAGCTTTCAGTGGCGGCAGATAAATTTCTGTGAATGGCGCCAGTAGTCCAGGAATTCCCGGACACTTGCCTTGCGCGTCGTGACGTGTCCCGGCCAGCTGGTGAAACGCCTTCGCGGTAAAGCAAGCGGCAAGCGAAACCATCATGAGTTTGCTTTCCATAGATATCGGTTCGAGCAGATGCAAAGCCGTGGTATTTGCGGTGACGGGCGAGATACTTAGCCAGCACTCCTGCGCATACACACCTGAGTTTCCCGCTCCTTCGCACGCGGAGATAAACCCCAAGCGCTTTTGGCAGGCGGTGTGCCATAGTTCGCAAACGGTATCTAAGAACCTTTCCGATCCCGTCCGAGCGCTGTGCCTGAGCTCGCACGGCGAAACTTTCGTGCCGGTAAATGGACGCAACGAGGCCATCGCTCCGGCGATTCTTAACCAGGACAATCGAGCTACGGAAGAAGCGCTGTGGCTTGAAAGAACTCTCGGAAGAAAGCGGCTCTTCGAAATCACCGGTCAAGTCGCTCATCCCATGTATCCGCTTCCAAAATTTCTTTGGCTGCGTAAACACCGCCCTGACATTTTTGTTCCCTCGGTTCGCTTCCTTACTGTGATTGGTTATGTTCTTTCGCAATTAGGACTCCCGCCCTATGTCGATTATTCTTTGGCCTCTCGCTATCTGGCGTTTGATATACGGCAGCGGCGCTGGTCTCAGGAGATTCTCACCGCCACAGAAATAACTGCCGAATGCCTGCCCATTCCCGTGCCCGCTGGAACGATTGCAGGAGAATTAAATGGATCCGTTGCCAGTCAACTCGGCCTCTCCCCGGGAACGATGGTTGTGTTGGGAGGGCACGATCAACCTTGCGGAGCATTGGGAGTTGGGGCCATCGATGCGGGCCGGGTGGCCGACTCGATGGGCACTTACGAGTGTCTGCTGGCGGCTTCGGATCAGCCCAGCTTAACGGATGCGGCGCTGGCTGCTTCTCTCAACTCCTATTGTCACGTGGTTCCGGATAAGTTCGCCACCTTGGCGTATTTTCCATCCGGAATCATGATCAAATGGTTCCACGATCTGCTGTACGGTGAAGACGGTGGAAGTATCCTTGCTCAGGACGGGGATTCATCTTGCGCGGAATCGATCCACTACGCGAAGCTGGAAGCAGAAGCGCCAGTTGGTCCGACTGGTCTTTGCATCACTCCCCATCTGATCGGTACCTGCAACCCTGACTTCAACCCGCATGCACGTGGAATCATTTCCGGTCTGAGCTCGAACACAAGCCGCGGCGGGATCTACAAGGGTATCCTCGAGGGCTTGGCCTGCGAATTGTCACAGATGGTCGACATTCTGGCAAAAGCGGTGGGAGAGTTTCGTGACGTTTACGTCACCGGTGGAGGCTCGCGCTCGGCTCTCGGTCTAGAATTACGAGCAGCCTTGTGCGGGCGGAAGCTTCACACAATGAAGTGCCCGGAATCCGTGTGTCTCGGCGGAGCCATACTCGCCGGAATCGCGTGTGGAGAATACGGGGGCTTCCGAGAAGCAGTGGAACTGGTTGTCGCCGAGGTCTCGACGATCTCGCCCGACAATGCAACCGCGGAGGCCTACGCGCAACAAGTCAAACAATACCGCCATGCACGTTCTTCGCTGACGGCGATGATAGGCGGTGAAAATTTAATCGGTCAGCCGGAGGAACGGTGATCCAACCCACTGTTGGCTTCATAGTTTTCGGAGTTCATAAAGATGGCCTGAAAGACCCAATGGGCACACCATTCATCGATGACTCGCTGGTTCAGCGCGCCCAAAAGGCGCTGGTCGCGGCGGGCGTGCAAGTGATCGAGCATCGCGTTGTTGTCGCCAGCAAAGAAGAAGCTCGCACGGCGTTCAAGAAAATGAAGTGCGATGATGATATCGATGCCGTGATCTTATTTTCTGGGACATGGATTTGGGCGGCGCACATGGTCGGCGCCATTCGCGATTTTTGCGCCAGCGGCAAAGGCTTGCTTCTATGGACGCACCCGGGATCTCAGGGCTGGCGGCCCGTTGGAGGATTGGTGCTTCACGGAGGTTTGCTCGAAATCGGTGTCACGCACAAATTTGTATACGGAAGCCTGGAGGAACCGGATACCGTACACAGGATTGTCAGTTATGCTCGTGCCTCCCATCTGAAAGAGTTTCTAAACATGTCGACGATCGGCACATTCGGCGGCCGGGGAATGGGGCAAACCTGCGGCGCGGCCGATCCCTCACAATGGATGAGAATGTTTGGCGTGGATATCGATTCCCGGGACACGACGGAGTTGAAGCAGGCTGCTGAACAAATATCCTCAAGCGAACTGGATGGCCTGCAGCCAAGATTGAAGCAGTTGTTTGGCAAAGAACCCGAGCGAAACCCGGTGGCCGAGCGCTCGATGCGTCTATATCTCGCTTTGAAAAAGCTTGTAGCGAGAGAAAAGTTTGATTTCTACACCATTCAATCTTTTCCCGGACTAGCCAGCGATTACTCCGCCACCTGCTTTGCGCAGAGCATGATGCTGGAGGATGGTGTCGGTACTTCTACGCTGGGCGATTTCAATACCGCCCTCACGGTTCTTCTGCTCACCAAATTGAGCAAGGAAAGAGTGTATTACGGCGATTTGCAGCACATTGATAAGAAAACAAAAGAAATCAAAATCATCGGGGACGGCGCTTGTCCGCCTTCCCTGGCCGGCAAGCTGGGTCCGGCTGGCTTCTCCGAACACGGCATCCCTACGGAAGGCGAAGCGGGCGGTCTCTCAGTAAAGTTGATCTGCAAAGTGGGAGAAGGAGTGTTGGCCCGGCTCGGCCGAGTGAACGGTGAGTTTCAAATGGTTATTGCTCGAGCCAGCATCTTCGAGCCGGCACCAAATCAAATAGAAAAACGGCTCAACGAGTGTGGTATCCCATTCTGGCCCCACGGTTTCGTGACTGCGCATTGTGACATCGAAGTTTTGCTCCAGCATTGGACCAATGAATATGCATGCCTGGGCTATGGCGAAGAACTCTATACGGCGTTGGTCGATTTTTGTGAGCTTACGGGGATCAGGGCGATCCTTCCCTGAGTCTCCAACCTAGGCTTGAGCCGCTGCCAGACATTAGATTTTTGTGTTTCTACATTCGACCTTCAGCTATAATCCCCGGCACTCAGGGTGGAATTGTTTGCACATCTCCTGAAAAATAGGCACAGCGAATTGGAAAAACGCAAGCGGTCGTGGGGAGACGCACCTACGAGTGATTTCTTCACATGTGTTTTCGTCCGGAGCGGGTTCAACCTGGGAGGCCATGTCGATGACGCGAATCCATCAGCAAGCGAGGCAGCACAAGCTGTGGTACCAGTTTGGCGCTCGATGTGGGCAGGGAGCGAGACGCGCGCTTTGGGTGTTAGCAGTATTGGCTTTTTTGGCCCAGTTGGCGACGGCGCAAGCAACCAGCCAGCTAAATGGCAACGTTACTGACCCGTCTGGCGCGACGGTTGCCGGCGCAAAGATTACTTTGACCGACCCGGGGACGGGCTTACAGCGGACTACTACAAGCAACGGGACAGGCCTCTACCAGTTCCTGGATGTACCGCCAGGTGACTATCGTCTGGAAGCAACGGCAAGCGGCTTCGCACCGTATCTAGCGTTGAAGGTCACCCTCGTTGTCAAAACGCCGTCCACGATGCAAATTCGTTTTCAGGTTGCGGGTGTGGCCGAGTCGGTAAACGTCGAAGGCGAAGCTCCCCTCATCAATCGAACTGACGCATCGCTAGGCAACGTTCTGGAGGAAAACCAAATTGCGGAATTGCCTATCGCAGATCGAAATGTAGTTCAGTTGCTGAGCCTCCAGCCCGGAGTGGTCTACCTCGGGAATCAGAGTCAGGATCTACAAGACACCGACACCCGCAGCGGTTCAGTCAATGGCTTGCGCAGCGACCAATCCAACGTCACACTCGATGGGATCGGGGTCAACGACCAAAACAATGGCTACGCTTTTACGAGTGTCCTGAATGTGCCGCCCGACTCAGTCGAGGAATTCCGAGTCACCACGGCCAACGCTAACGCCGACTCCGGCTATTCCAGCGGCGCTCAGGTTGCGCTCGCGACCAAGAGTGGCACCAACAGCTTTCATGGTTCGGTCTACGAGTACAACCGCAATACCATTTTCAGTGCCAACGACCCCTTCTTGAGAGAGTCCCAGTTAGCCGGTGGCGAATCCAACACGGCCCCGAAGCTCCTGCGCAACGTGTTTGGCGCCACAATCGGAGGGCCTATTAAGAAAAGCCGGCTCTTTTTCTTCTCCAACTACGAAGGGCGGCGCGACGCCCAGGGCACCAGCGTATTGCGTGACGTGCCCAGCGCGACACTGCGCGCCGGCAATCTCGTGTACTTATGTCAACGCAACTCGGACGGCAGCCTGGACACAACTGCGTGTCCCGGCGGCACAGTCAACGGCGTCAGCGGCGTGCAACCAGGCTACTATGCGCTCGGGCCGCACCAGATCAGAGGGATGGACCCGCTTGGAATCGGCCCTAGCCCCGCGATCCTGAAGGTCCTTAGCCAGTATCCGGGGGCCAATGAAAACGCAGGCGATGGATCGAACATTCTAGGTTATCGTTTTGCCTCGAACGCCGACTCCGGCTTTAACACCTACATTACCCGGCTCGATTATCACATCACGCCTAACGGCTCGGAAACCTTGTTCTTGCGCGGAGAAACCCAAAATTTCAAAGAGCCGGGATTGCAACAGTTTCCTGGTCAGTCCGCCTCTACGACTCTTCTGGACGACAGCAAGGGTTTGACCGTCGGACTCACTTCACTCCTTTCCCCCAGGCTCATCAACAATTTTCATTGGGGCTTCATCCGCCAGGGAGGGCAGAACGCCGGTACGTCTCAGAGTCCGGGCGTTTTTTTGAGTGGGCTCGACAACCTCGTCCCTTTCACGCGCTCCACCACTTCCTTTGTTCCCATCAACCAGTTTACCGACAGTTTGAAT
>JBARKD010000358.1:0-1616 GCA_049800615.1 Acidobacteriaceae bacterium
GGAGCAATGTCACTACGCTCTACAATCTTGACAACACTGTGATGGCCGGCCCGTTTCCGGGTACAGCAACCGCGAATCGCATTGATCCGTAGTTTCGGAAGGCCCGCAAGGTCTTCCCTCCTGCCGCCGCGAACCCTCCGGCGGCGGGAGCTTTCTTTGAAGTCGCATGGTTTATCCACTCACCGATGCCTTGGCGCTGCGCAACCGCGGCGGATGCAAGCCGCGGCTGCGGCGCCGGGTGCATTCGCGTCTTCCGAGGCATAACATCGATTCATGACCGCCACGGCAATGTTTGAGAATCGAATTAAGTCCGGGCTCGTGCGTATCGGGGGCATGCTGGACGGCACCCTCTTTGCGCTGGGCATGATGCTCGTCTGGTTGATGGTCTACGTAGGGGAGTTTTTCTTCCACCTCCTGCCATTGGTCTCCGTCGGACGGGATTTTCACCACGCGTTCGGATTTGCAGGCGAGGCTTTCGCTGACATGCTGCCAATGGTGCCGTTGTTTGTAATCATTGCCAACCGGACACCGACTGACAGTTTTGCTCGGTACGTGTGGCTGTCAGCGGTGATGGCAGCAATGTGGTTCTATTGGGCCGCATTGGATTGGCTTTGGGGTGACACTAAAACATTGAAATTATGGGATTCCGGCAACCTGGCATGCGCTTTCGAGTCTGTCCTGGTATTTGCGGCGGTTTGCTTTCGCACCTCGGCACGCACGGCAACCAACGAGCTGGCTCAGCGCCGGAAAGATGCTGCGGCACTCGAGGGGGAGCTCAATCGTGCACGACTGCAGTTGCTGCGCGCACAGGTTGAGCCGCACTTCCTGTTCAACACGCTGGCGACGGTCCGCGCGCTCGTTCGTCTCGACCGCGCCGGCGCCATCGACATGCTGGACAATCTGATGCGCTACCTATCCGAAGCACTGCCCACGCTGCGGCAGGATGAATCGTTGGTCTCCGAAGAGCTGCAACTTGTCGGGGCGTATCTGCGCATCCACCAGGTTCGCATGGGCCCGAGGCTTTCATTCGAAGTGCTGGCCCCCGATGACCTGAGGAGCGAGCGGATCCCTACGATGCTGTTGCTGACACTGGTCGAGAATGCGCTCAAGCACGGCATACAACCGGCCGTTGCTGGCGGGTCGATCCGGGTCAGCGTGACGCGCAGCCAGACGGATCTGGTTCTCAAAGTCGCCGACAGCGGCCAAGGGTTGACCGTGACACAGGGTCATGGCATGGGGCTGGCTAACATCCGCCGTCGGCTCTCCCTCCTGTATGGCGAAGGCGCCATCCTCTCACTGGCCCCCGCGCCATCGCGGGGAATGGTCGCCACGGTTTCGATTCCCATGGCTGCCACATCATGAGCTTCGTCCACTCGGTGTTATCTGCGCTGAGTTGGCGCAAGCTGGCTGCGATGCTTGCATTGAGCTTCTCGATGCCCGTGCTTGCTGTGGCAGTCCTCGGTGCCTCCATTCCTGCGGCACGTGCGATGACGCTCGCCCTCATTGCGATCGCAAGCTTGCTGATAATTCTGGCTGCCGACGAGGCGGTCAAACGGGGCGCGCGCCTGCGCCACGTGAATATACTCGCGACCTTGAGTCTGTTATTCGGCAATCTC
>JBARKD010000359.1:0-10415 GCA_049800615.1 Acidobacteriaceae bacterium
ACCCGGAGGGCTGAAGCCCCGCCCCTTCAAAACCAAAAAGTCAAAGGCCGCCGCAATGACAATTTCCTTTCATGGCATAAATCGCAAGGGGTGTGCGAAAAAATGGCACCTCCAGCGGTGCTCGCCACTACTCTAATCAGTAGAATATTGAGGGGTTTAACGGTGCGGAGGTCGAATGGCTGGCAAGAGTGCGGCGGATAAGTCTAGCGCGGCGGTGAAAACAACAGGTCTGGTCACACTGGCCATCGACGTGGGTGGCACGGGTTTAAAAATGCAGGCTTTGAGCTCCGAAGGGAAGCCGCTTACCGATCGGCTGCGCGTACCGACGCCCGAACCGGCTACCCCGGATGCGATGCTGACCGCCCTGGACGGGCTGAAGCAGGGGATTCCCCACTTCGACCGGGTGTCCATCGGCTTTCCCGGTGTCATCAAACAGGGGAAAACGCTGACGGCAGCCAACCTGGATTCGGCGTGGATTGGCTTTCCACTGGCCAAGACGCTGGAAAAACGATGGGGTAAGCCAGTCCGGATCGCGAACGACGGGGCCGTTCAGGGCTACGGTGTTGTCCAAGGCAAAGGAGTCGAATTGGTGATTACCCTGGGCACCGGCCTGGGCTCGGCTCTTTTTACCGAGGGCGTCCTGTGTCCGGGATTGGAACTTGGGCATCACCCCTGGCGCAAAAGCACCTACGAAACTTACCTGGGCAAACGCGGACTGGAGAAATTCGGTGTGAAGCGCTGGAACAAGATCCTAAAGCGGGCCATTCAGCAAACTTCCGCCACGTTTAATTGGGACACCCTGTACATTGGGGGCGGCAATGCCAAAAAAGTGGCTCTCAAGCTTCCTCCAGACATCAAAATCATTTCCAACGAGGAAGGTTTGCTCGGGGCCATGGCTTTGTGGAGGGATCCGCACTAAACCTTGCAGCGCCGGCAGCTATTTGAAATTCTCGATCAGGCGTGGTGCCCGACCGCTATCAGGCATGGCGCCACGGACATTCTCGAAGCCATCATCAGCCGCAGCAATATCTACCGTCCCGTGCAGGCTAAGATCTTCCGCGCTATCACGGACTGCGGCGCCGAAAGAGTCATCGATCTTTGCTCCGGCGGCGGAGGACCCTGGCTAAGCCCACCTTGGCGCGCGGCCCTCGCTCAGCATTCACCGCTCAACGTTATCCTCAGCGACAAATTTCCCAACCAGGAACTTTGGGCCCGGCTGCCTGGAGATTCGTTAATCCGCAGTGTGGATCTTTCCGTGGATGCGGCTCACGTGCCCGAGTTCCTGCGCGGCTTTCGCACCATCTTTTCCTCGTTTCACCATTTTGGCGATGCCACCGCTTGCGAGGTACTTGGGGACGCAGTTCGTAGCGGAGACGGTTTTGCGATGGCCGAGGTTACTTCACGCACCGTCCGCGCCTTCGCCATCATGCTGGTGATGCCAGTATTGGTCTGGATCCTCACGCCACGCGTGAGACCGCTTCGTTGGTCAAGACTTTTGCTGACCTACGTGCTGCCGCTGATTCCGATGGTGGTTCTGTTTGATGGCGTTGTGTCATGCTTCCGAACCCGCACGCCGCAGGAATTGCTGGCGCTTACCCGGGGCTTCCCGCAGTACGAATGGACGGCGGGCTATGCGCCGGGCGGCTGGCTTTCGCCTGTCTTCCTGATCGGCGGTCCTCGCCCAGCAGACAGAAGCGAAATTACGACCATCAAATCGCAGGGGGGAAATTGTGGGCTTGATGAATAATGAGCAGGCCTTCGCGGGGTAGAGCAACATAAAGCCGGCAAAACATATCTGTGTACTCATCGGGCCCAGATCGTTGATGTGCATTCGATGTGAGGAGAGTTTCCGTGGCGAACGCCCTTCCAGCGCAGCCCGCCGGTCCGACACGCTCGTACCCCGAGCAATCTCGCAGCTTCCGTCAAAACGTTTGGAGCTATGTTTCCCATTCACCCCTGAAATCTTTATGGAACCTTCAAGGAGTGCCGGCAAGAATCATTGCCAAAAATACGTGGCACGCTATCATCGCCGATAACCTTCTCGGCCGTTCAGCGGAGCTTGGTTTTTACTTCCTATTTGCCCTGTTTCCCACCTTGCTAACGGCCGTTTCCGTGCTCGGCCTGGCGGCTCGCTCCGCTGTGCATATCTACCAGCATCTTCTACAATATCTTTCTCTCGTGGTTCCTCCGACGGCGTTAGGGGTGGTTCTTGAAGCCTTCAACCAGACGACGGCCCACGCCAGCAGCGGCAAGATAACGTTCGGTCTGATTGCCGCTTTGTGGTCTGCTTCGGTGGGATTTGTCGCAATTCAAGACAGCCTGAACGTCGTCTATCGAGTTAAGGAAACTCGGCCCTTCTGGAAAGCGCGGCTGCTGGCAATCGGGATCACCTTCATTCTTTCTATCGCGGTGACGATCATGCTGAGCGCGCTGCTGTTGGGAGATTTGCTGGGCCGCCTCGCGCACATCCACATTTCCAATCACTGGTTCGCGGTTGTGATAGCGGTTGCCGTGAGGATCATCGGTTGGCTGTGCGCGACCGCTATGCTTTCCCTGATGTTCGCCCTGATTTACTATGCCGGCCCGGATGTTGAGGTCAAGCAGTGGCGCTGGCTTACTCCCGGCGCCGCGGTCGGCATGCTGGGCTGGGTCCTGGCTTCACTTGGATTTCGCATTTATGTTCATTTTTTTAACAACTACTCGGCGACCTATGGATCGCTGGCCACGGTGATCATTCTGCTTACGTGGTTTTATTACAGCGGCCTCATGCTGCTAGTGGGGGGAGAGATTAACAGCGAGATAGAAGCCGCGGTACATGAGAAGAAACTTAATGAAGCGGGTGGGCTGAAACCGGAGATCGTTGCGCCCGCGGCCTCCTAGGTTGGGTGGGGTGGACTTTGTGGGATGACAATTCTGTGGGTGGTTAGGAAAACTGCAGATCCCTCCACTTCGCTACGCTGCGCTTCGCTTCGGTCGGGACGACAATTCTGTGGAGCGCGGAAAGGACGGTTTTCCCACGAGGCGTCGGGGGAAGTGTTTCACGGCAGGTTGGGTGGGGTGGACTTTGTGGGATGATCACGGCGATGTAATGTTGCGCAGCCGGCGGATGCAGCAATTTTCATTTCCGTTCTGACTTGGCAGTGGCAAATCAACAGGTTGGGATCACGATTGGCGGGCTCACAAACCCGGAGCGGCTTTATGCATCCAAAGCGCAGATGGTGCGGAGCGAGCTGTTCTTCGGGCGCCCTGGCATGATGGCTCATTCCAGGCTCAAACAATTTGTGAAAAGCAGTGCAATCCTTTTGGCACTGTCCACCAGGCTTTGCGCGCAGAATCCCTCCGAGCCATCGCAGCAGCCCAAGACTTCTCCTACCAGCCAAGCCATCCTGAGCTCCTACGAAGGACAGAAGGTTCTCTCGCTCGAGGTCGCCGGGCGTCCCGATCTGGATACCAGCAAATTGATTCCTTCGCTGCCGCAACATGCTGGTGAGCCCTTCTCAAAAGAAAAAGTAGATCAAAGCATCGCGGCCCTAAAGAGCTCAGGCAAGTTCGATGAAGTGCAGCTGCAGGTGGAACCGCTAGCCAGCGGAATACGCGTGCTGCTGGTTGCAGAGCCCGCGGTCTGGTTCGGCATTTTTGAATTTCCCGGAGCGGAGAGGTTTGCCTATTCGAAGCTGGTGCAGGTGGCACACTATCCACCACAAGCGCCGTACAACGCGGGGGAAATCCAGGAAGACAGCGACGCGCTGGTTAGCTATTTCCAGCAGCAGGGATATTTCGAAGCCGAGGTGCGCCCGCAGGTCGACTTCGATGCAGTGCATCGATTGGCGAATGTGCGCTTCCAGGTGAGCCTAAACCGGCGGGCTAAATTTGGAACCGTCAACATAGCAGATATGACTCCACAACAGGCCGCGGAGATGAGCCGAAGTTTGCAAAGCTTCAAAGCGCGGCTGCGCGGGGCAGCCATCCGGCCAGGAAAGACGTACCACCGTGGAACCCTGAACCGGGCACAGCAGTATCTGCAAAAGAATCTGGAAAAGAAGGGCAAGCTGGACGCGCAGGTGAAACTCGCCGGGGCTGCCTATACCGCCGATACCAATCGTGCCGATATTCACTTCGACGTGAAGCCCGGCCAGACGATTCATGTGCAGGTCAAGGGCGCACATCTCTGGAGCTGGACCAAGAAGTCGCTTCTTCCCGTTTACCAGGGGGTGGGGGTCGATCCGGAACTGGTGCAGGAGGGCCGGCAATCGCTGGTTTCGTATTTTCAGAAGAAGGGATACTTCGACGTTGCCGTCGACGCGGATTTTCACCGCCAGGACCAGGTGGACACCATTGTGTACACCATTAACAAGGGGAAGAAGCATAAAGTCACGGACGTGAGCGTCACGGGGAACCATCAGATCAAGACAGCCGATATGATGCCCCTGATCACGGTCAACAAGTCACATCTGTTCTCACCGGGAGCCTATAGTGAGCAGCTGGTGCGCACGAGCGTCAAAAATCTCACGGCACTTTACGCGTCCGAGGGATTCAGCAGCGCGCAGGTGACATCCTCTACGAGCCAGAAGAATGGAAACCTGGCGGTGGTGTTTCATGTGGTCGAGGGGCCTCAGGACATTGTCAGCTCGCTACGCATTGAAGGCGCCGATACTTTTCCTGAATCCAAGTTTGCGCCCAAGGGGTTAAAGCTTGCCCGCGGCAAGCCCTACTCGCAAAAGCTGGTGGAGGCGGACCGCGCGAACATCGTTGCCCACTATTTGCAGGCCGGGTATCTGACCTCCAGTTTCCGGCAAACCGCGAGCGCAGCGGGGAAAGAAGACCCCCACCAAATCAACGTCGTCTACCACATCTACGAGGGACCGCAGGTTCACACGCACGACGTCATCACGCTGGGGCGAGAGCGGACCAAGCAACGGCTCATCGACCGTGATGTATCCATGATTGTTGCGAATCAGCCGCTGACCGAGACGCAGCTGCTAACCGCGGCAAGCAATCTCTATGGTCACACCGGAGTGTTTGACTGGGCGGAAGTAGACCCGGCGCGCCAGATCACGACGCAAACGAGCGAGAATGTGCTGGTCAAGGTTCACGAAGCCAAGAAAAACTCGTTGACTTACGGGTTCGGGTTCGAGTTGATCAATCGCGGGGGGAGCATTCCCAGCGGGACCGTGGCGCTCCCTAACCTGCCGCCCGTGGGCCTGCCTTCGAATTTCACCACCAGCCAGAAGACCTTCTATGGGCCTCGGGGAACGCTGCAATATACGCGCAACAATGTGGGGGGCAAAGGCGAGTCCCTGTCCGCGACGTTTTTTGCCGGCCGGCTGGACCAGCGTGCCGCGGGCTACTACATCGATCCCAATTTTCGGTGGTCAAGCTGGGCCGCGTCGATTTCGGTCCTGGCCGAACGAAATGAAGAGAATCCGATTTATTCCTCCCAGGTGGAAACCGGGAGTTACCAACTGCAGAGATTCATCGACCGGCAGAAGCACGACGTTTTTTTTATGCGTTACAGCTTCAGCCAGACCGATCTCACGCGCGTCCTCATCCCGGACCTGGTCGATCCGCAGGACCAGCATGTGCGGCTTTCGACGATAGCCGCCAACCTCACGCGCGATACGCGGGACAACCCGCTCGATGCCCACAAGGGCGTGTGGGATACCATCGAGCTCGACCTGAATGCAACCAAGCTTGGATCGAGCGTAAGCTTCGGCAAGCTGAACGGCCAGGTGGCCTTTTACAAGTCCATCTTGCACAATATTGTGTGGGCGAACCGCCTGCAAATCGGGCTCGCAGCGCCTTACTCCGGCAGCCGGGTACCGCTGAGCGAACTATTCTTTACCGGTGGCCCCAACAGCCTGCGCGGCTTTCCCCTGGACGGCGCCGGCCCGCAGCGCCAGGTGCAGGTCTGCAGCTCAGGCTCTTCCACGGACTGCAGCTATATCCAGGTATCCGCCGGCGGAAGAGAAATGCTAATCCTCAACACCGAGGCCCGTATTCCCCTGCCGATCAAGAAAGGCCTGGGATTGGTTGTCTTCTATGACGGGGGAAATGTATTTCCGGCGGTAGGATTCAGCGACTTCACTTCGCTCTACACCAACAACGTGGGACTTGGCTTGCGATATGCGACGCCGGTCGGTCCCGTCCGCATCGACCTCGGGCATAACCTGAACCCGGTGCCGGGCATCAAGTCAACCCAGTATTTCGTAAGCATCGGGCAGGCTTTTTGACGGAGGCAATTATATGAGACACAAGGTGGCAGTCTGGATTGCCGGCGTCGTACTGGGCTTCGCCGTGGTGGCGGCCATCGCGGTCAGCCTGGTGTTTCGGAGCGCCTGGCTGCACAGCTACGTTCTCAACAAGGTACAAAAAGAAGCCAGCGCCAGTCTTGGCGTCCAGGTGCAGTTACAGAACTACGCTCTCCGTCTTTCGGATCTGCGGCTGGATCTCTACGGCTTGACGGTGCATGGCGCCACCCCCTATCCCGATCCACCGCTGCTCGAGGTAGCCCATGCCGAAGCCAGCCTGCGTATCGTCTCGATCCTGCATAAGAAGTGGTATCTCGATAGCCTGGTGATCGATCAGCCGGTGGTGAAGGTGTTTAGCGACGCCCACGGCGTGACCAACATTCCGACTTTCAAGAGCAGCGGCTCGAGCAGCAGCAACACCACCGTTTTTGACGTGGGGATTCGTCACGCCGTACTCGACCGGGGAGCAGCCTTCTACAACAATCGGCAGAGCGTGCTTTCCGCAGACCTGCATAACCTGGACTTTCGGGCCAGCTTCAACAGCCTGCTGCAGAAATACTCAGGGCGGCTCAGCTATGCGGATGGCCACCTGCTCTCGGGAAATTTCAAGCCGATCCCGCACAACCTGGAAGCGGAGTTCGACGCAACGCCCACCACCTTCCATCTGCAGCAGGGAAAGCTCACCAGCGATACATCGCAGGTGGTTCTCACCGCGACGCTCGAGAATTACAGCAACCCGCAAGTGCAGGGTCAATACACGGCCACGCTGGATGGCGCGCAGTTTCGCAAGATTCTTTCGAACCCCAGCCTGCCTACGGGAATCATTCGGGCTACCGGCTCGATGGCTTACCAGGAGACAGCCAATCGCCCATTGCTGGATACGGTCACCGTCCATGGGGATCTCCACAGCAAACAGCTTGCCGTACAAACCGCGGCGCTTTCTTCCCAGATCAAAGACATTGCCGCTCACTACAAACTCGAGAATGGGGACGCTACCCTGCTTGATTTTCGCGCCGCTCTTCTGGGCGGCGAGTTGACCAGCAATGGGAAGATGAGCAACCTCAGCGGCGATTCTCATGCGAAATTCAACGCTGCGTTGCGGGGAATCCAGCTTGCGGATGTGAACCGGGCGCTGAAATCGCAAGCGATGCCCAAGGGCGTCACACTCGCAGGCGCACTCAACGCGCAGGCAGACGCGGAGTGGGGGAAAACGTTCGACGACCTAGTGGCGCACGCGGACGGCAATATGCAAGGGAAGATTTCAGGGAATGCCCGGATTCTCCCGCTGGAGAGTGTGATCCATGGAACCTATACGGGCAAAAATCAGGAGCTGGCAGTCAAGCAGAGTGTCCTCAAGACGCCGCAAAACAGTTTGACGTTGAACGGTACGTTGAGCCGGCGGTCGGCCTTAGACGTTAAGTTTCAGTCCAACAATCTGGGAGAGTTGGAGACGGTCGCGGATGTATTTCGAAGCAGCGGACCGCCGCTGGGACTGGCCGGCACGACGTTGTTTGAGGGGGTTGTCCGAGGATCGACCAGTGATCCTCATTTGACTGGGCAGCTGACCGCCTCCAATTTCCACCTCAACGGAACAGCGTGGAAGGTGCTGCGCACCAATGTAGACGTGAGCCCATCCATGGCCAGCCTCGAGCACGCCGATCTGGAGCCGGCTGCTCACGGAAAAATTACGTTCAACGCCAGTACGGGCCTGCATAATTGGGCTTTTACGGATGCCAGTCTATTGCAGGTGGATCTGGACGCCGCGCAAATGGACGTCGCGGACCTGGTCAAGCTTTCCGGCCAGCAAGTACCGGTGACGGGGACCTTGGCAGCCAATATCCACGTGCACGGCACCGAACTGAGCCCGGTAGGCCAGGGGAAAGTCTCGGTCACGCACATCACGGCATATGATCAGCCGGTGAATTCGGCGACGTTGAATTTTGCCGGCACAGGCGACGAGGTTCACGGCGACCTTGGCGTCCAGCTTCCCGCGGGGGACGTGCAAAGCAAGGTCAGCGTCCGGCCACGACAAAAGACGTATAGCGCGCAGTTGACGGCCTCCGGCATTCAATTGCAACAGCTACAGGCGCTGAAAGCACAGAATATCGACGCTCGGGGCGTGGTCAGCCTGCAGGGGAGCGGAGCAGGCACATTCGACAATCCGCAGGCGGATGTCACACTCACGATTCCGCAAGTCGACGTTCAGAATCAAAAGATCGCGGACGTCAACCTGAAGATGAATGTCGCGAATCACCTGGCGAAGGCAAATCTTACCTCGTCAGCGGTAGGCACGGCGATCCGGGCCAATGCGACTGTGCACCTGACGGGCGACTATCTTGCGGACGCGACGCTGGACACGCAGACGATTCCCCTGCAGCCGATTTTTGCAATCTATGCGCCGCAGCAGGCAGCGGACCTGAGCGGACAGACCGAGATACATGGGACGCTCCACGGACCCCTCAAGAACAAGAAGCTGCTGGAAGCTCACGTTACGATTCCGACGCTGAAGCTGGCCTACACGAATGCAATCCAATTAACCGAGACGTCTCCCATCCATGTGGATTACAAGGACACGGTGGTCACGCTGCAGCGTTCCGGACTGAAGGGCACAGATACCGATCTGCAATTTGGCGGATCGATGCCCACCACGGGGAGCGCCCCGATCTCGCTCTTATTGCTGGGAACCGTCAATCTACGCCTGGCGCAAGTATTCCAACCCGGCATCAGGAGCTCGGGGGAATTGAAATTCAACATCAATTCGACGGGAGCAGCCAATGGTCCTGACTTGGCCGGGCAGATAGAAATCGTGGACGCTAACTACGCGAGCGGCGATCTGCCGGTCGGTTTGCAGCATGGCAACGGGGTTCTGACGCTGACCAAAGATCGCCTCAATATCAGCAAATTTCAGGGCACGGTGGGCGGTGGCACGGTTACTGCTCAAGGAGGGGTGGTTTATCGGCCGGCGGTGCAATTTGATCTGGGCCTGACCGCGAATGGGGTGCGGGCGCTGTACCCTGATGGCGTCCGGGAAACGGTGAATGCCGACTTGCGGCTGGCAGGATCGACGGATAATGCAGTTCTCGGCGGACAGGTGAGGCTTGCCGATCTGTCATTCACGCCGTCCTTCGATCTGAACAGCTTCATCAACCAATTTTCCGGCGGTGTTTCCGCGCCGGCGACGCCCGGGATGGCACAGAACATCCAGCTCAACATAGGTGTGACGTCGGAAAACAACATCAACCTGGTGAGCAGAACGGTCAGCATCAACGGATCGGCCAACCTGCGGGTGCGAGGGACGGCAGCCATGCCGGTCATCCTGGGACGGGTCAATCTCGATGGCGGTGACATCATTCTCAATGGATCCCGCTATATCCTCAACGGTGGAACGATCGAATTCGTCAATCCCTCCGAGACGGAGCCGGTGGTGAACCTGGCGCTGAACACAACGATCCAGCAATACGACATTTCTTTGCGCTTTAATGGACCGGTTGATCAGTTGCGCACGAACTATTCCTCGGATCCGTCGTTGCCGCCGGCGGATATCATCAACTTGCTGGCATTTGGAACGACCACAGAGGCAAGTGCGATGAATGCGACTCCGGCAAACCAGGCGGCAGAATCGCTGGTGGCATCGCAGGTAAGCAGCCAGGTAACGAGCCGGGTTTCGAAAGTCGCCGGCATCTCACAGCTTTCGATCAATCCAGTTCTGGCGGGAGGAACGAGCCAAGGTCCCCCAGGCGCGAATATCACCATCCAGCAGCGGGTGACAGGGAACCTTTTCGTGACGTTTTCGAGCAATGTTGCCTCGACGCAGAACCAGACGATTCAGGGGCAATATCAGCTCTCGCCGCGGGTGGCCGTCAGCGCTACGCGCGACCAGAATGGCGGGTTTGGTTTCGATACTTTGATCAAGAAGACCTGGTGACGATCGGTTTTTGCCCGTTTGGTCCGAAGAGCATCCTTCGCTACGCTCGGAGGTTGTGACTTTTTTCGCTCTGAAAGGGGCGGGGGCTCAGTGTGCGCGTGGGAATTAGCCCGAAGGTGTGCCCAGGATTGCATCCTGGGTAATTTTCAGCCGTCCCTTACGGGACTGCATCATGTTCCTAAATTTTTCCCAGGACTTTCGTCCTGGGCTACTCTCAGCCGCCCCCTTCGGGGCTGATTTGC
>JBARKD010000360.1:0-5203 GCA_049800615.1 Acidobacteriaceae bacterium
GCAAATCAGCCCCGAAGGGGGCGGCTGAGAGTAGCCCAGGACGAAAGTCCTGGGAAAAATTTAGGAACATGATGCAGTCCCGTAAGGGACGGCTGAAAATTACCCAGGATGCAATCCTGGGCACACCCTCGGGCTAATTCCCACGCGCACACTGAGCCCCCGCCCCTTTCAGAGCGAAAAAAGTCACAACCTCCGGGGTACCCGGATTTTCCCGTTACTCCACCAACCGTTCAGAAGCCATTTTGATTTATTGCATGAATCGATTGGACGGCAGGCTAGCATTGGATAATGTTCGATGGCGCTCCGATCGCGTGGTGGATAGGCTTCCACGTCGTGGTGCTGATGCTGATCCTGGTCGACCTGCTGGTTCTGGGTCGAGGGGAAGCATCTAACCAAAACCGCCACAATTTTCTCTTTGTCCTGTTTCTGCTCATTCTTGCAGCAGGTTTCGGTGTTTGGATCGGCCATGACGAAGGCCGCCAAAGAGGGCTGGAGTTTGCCGCCGGATATCTGATCGAGCTCTCCATGAGCATCGACAACTTGTTCGTTTTCCTGCTCATGTTCCGTTCTTTCGGGCTAAGCGGCGAGGCACAGCGAAAAGCGCTGCTGCTGGGCATTGTGGGCGCCATCGTTATGCGCGGCCTCTTCATCTTCGCCGGGATTGCGCTCCTGGAGCGGTTCGCATGGATTCAGTATGTGTTCGGCGCCTTGCTGGTGATCGCAGCGGTGCGGCTGTTGCCCGGCAAGAAGCACGAAAGCACGCCGCCCGCAGCCAATTGGATTACTCAATGGGCAGAACGCCTGAGTGGAGGCCGGGCAAACACATCCAGAGCAACATTCCTACTTGCGGTCGTCGCGATCGAGCTGGTTGACCTGGTCTTCGCCATTGACTCTGTACCCGCGGTTCTTGCCATTTCCCACCACCCATTTGTGGTCTACACCTCGAATATCTGCGCCATTCTCGGCTTGAGAGCTTTGTATTTTCTCCTCGCAGGACTGCTGGAACGGCTGCGGTTTCTGCATTTTGGCCTGGCCGCCATTCTTGGCTTCGTAGGCCTGAAGATGATGCTGGCAAAATTGGTGAGCGTGCCGGTTGCCTATTCGTTGGGGTTCATCGTCCTGGTGATTGCCGCGGCCACAGGGGCTTCGCTGATTTTCAAAGGTCAGGACAGCCACGCCTGAGGACTGCGCTACGATGGATTGAGAGGCAAAGCTTTCCGTAATCCATTATTCCGTGCGTAAGATCACCGTTACCACCAGCTCCGGGCAATACATCGTTTCCGTCGGAAGCGGGCTATTGAATTCCCTTGACAAGCACGCACCGGCAATCGCCGGGCGCAAGCGCATTTTCCTCTTAACCTCACCGGAGATCTGGGCTCTCTGGGGTCCGCGAGTGCAGGCTGCTCTCGCGCCTCGAGAGCCGACCGTGCTGTTTCTCCCTCCCGGGGAGCGTTACAAGCGCATGAGCCAGGTGGAGCGCTTAACCACCGAGATGTCCAGAGCCGGAGGGGATCGCTCTTCCCTGCTGATTGCTTTCGGCGGCGGAATTACCGGCGATGTAGGCGGGTTTGTCAGTGCCATCTATATGCGGGGAATTGATTACGTCCAGATGCCTAGCACGCTGTTGTCCCAGGTAGATTCCTCGGTGGGCGGCAAGACGGGAGCCAACCTGTCAACGGGAAAAAACCTGATCGGATGTTTTCATCCCCCGCAGACGGTGGTGGTGGACATCGATCTGCTGGGAACCCTGCCCCATCGGGAATTGCGGGCCGGCATTTATGAAAGCATCAAGGCGGGGTTGATCCGCGACGCGAGTCTATTTCGCTTTATTGAGAGCCACCGCGATGCTCTCGACAAGGGGGATCCGTCGGCGCTGGAAAAGATGATTGCTGCCTCCATACGAATCAAGGCGGAAGTGGTCGGCCTGGATGAGCGGGAGATGGGTTTACGCATGATCCTGAATTTCGGGCACACCCTGGGTCATGCAATCGAAGCGGCTACAAAATACCGGGCGATGTTGCACGGCGAAGCCATTGCCTGGGGCATGATTGCGGCGCTGCACATTAGCCGGCAGCGAGGGCTGGTGAATGAAACTACTACGCGCCGCATCGAGACGCTGATCCGGTCCTTTGCCCCACCTCCCTTCCCTTCGGTCCGTTCCGAGAGTTTGTTGCAGGCGGCCTCGGGCGACAAGAAGAACCGCGCGGGAGTGCGTCGGTTTGTGCTGCTGGAAGGCCTGGGCAATGCCAGGGTGGTCGAAGACGTAAGCGATGCCGAAGTGATGGCGGCTATCGCTTATCTTCGCGAAAGCGGCAAGTAACCGTGGCTGCGCCGGGGGCCCAACCGGAGGGAACCGGGGACGAGGTCAGCGCCGCCATTGCCGTCCGCTCGATGTTCGACCAGATCGCCCCGCGTTACGATCTGCTCAATCACGTCCTCTCCTGCAATATCGACCGGCTATGGTGGCGACGCGCAGCCCACACCTTTCGCCAAGTGCTGGTTCGGCCGGAGGCACAGGTTTTGGATCTTTGCTGCGGAACCGGGGACATGACGCTGGCTTTACTGCGCCTGCGGCCGCAAAGTGGGCGGCCTGTGCTGGCTGCCGATTTCGCTCACCAAATGTTGCTGCGGGGCGCAGCGAAATTCGCCCAGCGGAACGCGATCGCCGTGGAAGCGGATGCACTTCGCCTTCCTCTTCGGGACGCGTCCATCGATTTGCTCACCACCGCCTTCGGCTTTCGTAACCTGGCGAACTACCGGGCCGGCCTCCAGGAGTTCTACCGGGTGTTGAAGCCAGGGGGAGAGTTGGGCATTCTCGACTTCAGCGAACCAAGGGGCGTTATGGGAAAGCTATATGCGTTTTACTTCCGCCGGGTTTTGCCTGCCGTGGGTTCGCTGATCTCCGGGGTCTCGGGGCCTTACGCCTATCTCCCCCGATCGGTCCATCGCTTCCCCACCCCGCCTGAATTGCTCGAAAGCATGCAGTCGGTGGGCTTTGAACAGACTTCCTGGACCCCGTACAGCTTCGGAATCGCCGGCCTATATCGTGGCGTCCGGCGTTAACCATGTGATGCCATCGGCCTTTGGTGTTAGGGTCCGTTACCGGTCAGCCCGGTAAACTTAAGGGATGCATGCAAAAGTAACCTGGCAGCATGACCAGCAATACGATGCGGAGTCTGCCAGCGGCCATCATGTCACCGTGGACGCGAGCGCCGCGCACCAAGCAGGCGCCGGCCCGATGGAGTTAGTACTGCTTGCTTTGTGCGGGTGCACATCGGTGGATGTGGTATCCATCCTGCAGAAGAAGCGGGAACCACTCACTTCTCTCACCGTTTCCGCGGTAGCCGAACAGGCGGCGCAGCCGCCGCGGGTCTTCACCCATATCCACCTTACTTACAACATTGGCGGAAAGGTCTCGGCTAAAGCTGCCGAAGACGCGGTTTCGCTGTCTAAGAATAAGTACTGCTCGGTATCGAAAATGCTGGAAAAAGCAGCGTCCATTGACTACGAAATCGCTTACGGCGAGCCGTCATGATCAGTGTCTTTC
Organism: Acidobacteriaceae bacterium; assembly: GCA_049800615.1. Taxonomy (GTDB): domain Bacteria; phylum Acidobacteriota; class Terriglobia; order Terriglobales; family Acidobacteriaceae; genus PALSA-350. The sequence goes on from JBARKD010000360.1 coordinate 3,548, forward strand.
GCCTGATATTGGCGGTTTTGGCAATTGCCATGGCTGGACTGGTCTCGGCTGTGGTGACCATGCGTTTCGCGATTCATGGCGCGGAAGTGAAGGTTCCGGACCTGCAGGGGCTCACGGTAACGGAAGCTATCCATAAAGCGGCTAATTCTGGATTGAATGTGGGTATCGACAACAAGTACTACAGCGTCGAGGTGCCCGCCGGAAGGATCCTGGCCCAGTCTCCCTTACCCGGGGCTGTCGTGAGGCGGGAATGGAGAATGCGCGTCACCGAAAGCCTAGGCCCACAGCGGGTGGCGATTCCCAAGGTAGTGGGGCAGCAGGAACGGGTGGCGGCCATCGAGGTACGCCGTCGGGGGCTCGATCTGGAGGAGGCGGCGCAGATGCCCTACAGCGGCGCGCCCCCGGGAACGGTCATCGCACAGAATCCCCAACAGGGGGCAGCCGGCGTGGAAAGGCCCAGCGTAAGCTTGCTGGTGAGCACTCCTGCGCCAACTCCGGCTGTGGGCATGGTGATGCCGCAGCTGATCGGCGTGCCCCTTTCTGCGGCAACAGCATTGGCTGTGCACGCAGGGTTGAAGGTGGGTCCGGTCCAGAACAGCTATGACTCCGCTCCTGATGCGCAGGATGGGGGAATGGCGCCGGCGGATACAGTGGACCCGGCGGGAACGGTGCTGGGTCAGAGCCCCGCCGCCGGGCATCGCGTCGAGCCGGGGACGACAGTTACGTTCAAGATCGCATTGTAGACGGCCCTCTCCTAAGCCCGCATCAGGCAGGCGGCGAAGAAGCCATCGCCCGGATATTGCCCGGGGAAGGTGCGCAGAAAATCGTCGCGAGCGGCTCCAGGAAAAAGCAGCTCCGCGGTATTTGCATGCAGCACTCCCTCACCTTCGAGCTTGCGCATTTGCTCCTTCCATGGAAGCAGGCGGAACCCGTGCTCTTGCTCGAGAGCCTCGGCAACCACGCCCTCGTTTTCTTCCGCCTCCAGCGAGCAAGTGGAATAGATCAGTCTTCCGCGCGTCCGCAGGGAGCGCATTGCGGAGCGAAGAAGAAGTATCTGCCGGGTTCGCTGCTTGCGGAAATCCTCCATCGTGACACGGTGACGTATTTCCGGGTTCCGCGCCAGGGTTCCCGTTCCGCTGCACGGCACATCGCAAAGCACCAGGTCGAACTGCTGCTGAAACGGTAATTCCGTCGCATCGAGAACGCAAAAGCGAATACCGGATTGCGGGCCCAGCATCGCCTCCATGGCTTTCAACCGGGGCGCACTAACGTCGCAGGCAGTGATGGAAGCCTGCGGATTGCGCTCCCGAAGAATGGCGGTTTTGCCGCCCGGCGCGGCACAACAATCGAGGATCTCATTGCCCTGTCCCGCGAGTTCTGCAATCAGTTGCGAGCCTTCATCCTGGACGCGGAACGGCCTGGTTAGATCTCCGGCGATCAAGCGACGGGCGTTCGTCACATAAACACCCGGTTCCAGTTGCAGGCCGTTCGTTCCCTCTGTGGACGAATCAAGACGGATGGTGGTCGGAGGAGGAAGCTGATCATAGCGGCAAATCGCGGCAGCGATTGCGTCACCGTAGGCCGCGGCCCAGCGCTCGACGAGCCATCGCGGATGCGCAGCCAAAGCATCGGCCTCACCCAGTCTGCGAGCCTGCG
>JBARKD010000361.1:0-6368 GCA_049800615.1 Acidobacteriaceae bacterium
CTGGCCAAAGGCCAATCTACAAACAATCCGCCGGCGGATAATACGCAACAACAGCAGCAGCCGGATCAATCTTCACCGGACTCGGGTGGGCCAGCCGGCGACAACGGCGCTATTGCGATTCCCAAAAAGGCGGAGAAGCCTGATGTGCCCCCGCCACCACCCGAGCCCAAGGTCAAGAATCCGGCGGGTCTGAATAATTACTCTCTGCGCGTGGATGTGCCCGAGGTCACCCTCGATGTGGGCGTTATCCTGCAGAAGACACACGAGTTTGTGCCCAATCTGCAGCCGGCTAACTTCCGCGTGTACGAAGACGGCATACCGCAGAAGGTGGTCAGCTTTCAGCGCACCAAGGCGCCCATTACGGCTGTGCTGCTGTGCGAATTTGCCTCTACCAATTACTGGTTTGTCTACGACATGAGGAACGCGGCGTATGCGTTCGCCCAGCAACTGCAGCCGAATGACTACGTCGCTGTTGTGACATATGACCTGAAGACGCAGATCCTGACAGATTTCACCCAGGACAAGCGGCTGGTGTACGAGTCTCTGAACTCGCTGGTAATTCCCGGTTTCCGGGAGACGGACATGTTCGACGCGGTGTACACGACCCTGGACCGTCTGAGCCGGATCGAGGGCCGTAAGTATTTGATTCTGATCGGATCCGGGTACGATTCCTTCAGCAAAATCAACCTGGATAAGGTGCTTGCCAAGATTAAGGCGACGCCCAATGTCACGATTTTCAGCGTGGGAACAGGGCAGGCAGCCAGAATCACGGGTAACGCCCGAAGCGGAATGTTCGGCCCCAAGGAAATCGACTATCTGCAGGCCGACAACCAGATGTCTACCTTTGCCCGGATGACCGGGGGGATGTCGTTTTTTCCTCGCTTCGCGGGAGAAATGCCTGACATCTTCCACTCAATCAACGATTCCATTCGTAACCAATATGTTTTGACCTACACGCCAACGAACGCGAAACAGGATGGCAGCTACCGGAAGATTCGCGTGGAACTGGTAGACAACGAAGGCCAGCCGCTGAAAATGCAGGACGAGAAGAAACACCCTCTGAAGTACGACATCATTACCCGGGACGGATACAGGTCAAAACAGCAGGTGGATTAACAGGCTGCGGAAAAACAACGCAGCGGCTCGACAAGCCCACCAGGCGTAGCCACTTGTCTAGGCAGGGATACATTATCTAGCGCCTCGCTCGTTGCTTCGGCGCGTTTTTCCGCAGCCTGTTTAGGCGCCAGTCGCAAGAGCCTTCATGCGAAGGACTGCAAATTCCTCGCATGAAGGCTCAGGTGTAGAGCCGCAGACTCCTCTTCGCAAAAAACGCGAAAGATGGGTGCCCGCACCCTGGAACTTCGTACAATCAGGAAGTCACTCCAGGAACCCAGATCCAAGTTGGCCACCGCGACAATAGCCGCACAGCGGAACCCCGTCACCAAGCGGCTGCACCCTTCTTCCGTCCCAGGCTGGCATCCCAAACACAATCCCTGGCTGATCGCGCTCACGGTTACGCTGGCAACCTTCATGGAGGTGCTGGACACCTCCATTGCCAACGTTGCCCTGCCCCACATGGCCGGGACGTTGGGCGCCAGCCAGGAGGAAGCGACCTGGGTGCTGACCAGCTATCTTGTCTCGAGCGCCATCGTTCTGCCTATTTCGGGCTGGCTTTCCACGCGATACGGACGCAAGCGCTTCTACATGACGTGCGTCGTGCTATTTACCGTGTGCTCGCTGTTTTGCGGCCTGGCGCCCAGCCTGCCCATACTGATTCTCGCCCGCGTTCTGCAAGGCCTTGGAGGCGGCGGGTTGGCCCCCAGCGAACAAGCAATTCTGGCGGATACGTTCCCCGTCGAGCAAAGAGGGCAGGCCTTTGCGGTCTATGGCATGGCGGTGGTCGCCGCTCCCGCAATCGGGCCGACGCTTGGCGGGTGGATCACAGACAACTTCAACTGGCATTGGATCTTCTTTATCAACCTGCCTATCGGGATTCTTTCCCTCTTCCTCAGCAACCGGATGGTGGAGGATCCGCCCTACCTGCAAGAGGCGCGCAAGAAAGAGAGTCCCATCGACAGGATGGGCCTGGGCCTGGTCGCGGTGGGGGTCGGCTGCCTCGAATTCGTGCTCGATAAGGGGCAGGAAAAGGACTGGTTTGGCGACCGCACCATCACCATGATGTTTATCGTGGCCATCGTCACTCTGATCATCTTCGTTTGGTGGGAGTGGAGCCATCCGGATCCGATTGTCGATATCAAGTTGCTGAAGAATCGCAATTTCGGGACTGCGGTGGGATTCCAATTCATCCTGGGGTCGGTGCTGTTCAGTACCACGGTGCTGATTCCGCAGTTTCTGCAGAGCTTGCTGGGCTATACCGCGGAGCGGGCCGGTATGGCGCTCTCCGCGGGCGCCCTGGTGCTGATGGTGATGATGCCAGTGGCTGGGAAGCTGGTGTCGCGCATGGACGCGCGGCTGATGGTCTCGATCGGCTTTCTGGCCACGGCACTCGCTCTTTACAACATGACGCGGCTGGACCTGGAGATCAACTTTGGGCACGTGGTCTTGTGGCGTGTCTTCCAGGTCCTGGGACTGTCTTTCATTTTCATTCCCATCAGCACGCTGAACTATGTGGGCGTGCCGGCGGGCAAGAATAACCAGATTTCCAGCTTTTCGAACTTCGCGCGCAATTTTGGGGGGAGCATGGGCACAGCTCTGCTCACGACCTTCCTAACCCGAACCCAGCAGACGCACCAGTCGACGCTGGCAGCCAACTTCATTCCCGGCAGCATTGGCTACGAAAACTTCCTGGCCCAGACCAGGAATGCTTTGATCGCCGCAGGACAGTCTGCCGCCCAGGCGAAGGCCGGGGCCACTGGGTACGCCTACCAGCAGCTCCTTCGGCAGTCGTCGATGTTGAGTTACCAGAACGCATTTCTGGTGCTGAGCGTGGTAGCCGCACTGCTTGTTCCCTTACCATTCGTGATGCGGCGGCCGCCCAGGCGCAAGAAGGTAGAGGCTGAGGCGATGGGACATTAGAACTGGTCTCATAAACAGACAAATTTCGGAGACAAGTTCTAAGCCTCTTTACTGTCCACGGAGCCGATGTACGGGCCCTGGCGGTGAAAGCGGGGATCGGTGAGCTGCTGCAGCATGAAGTCAGCGACATCCGCGCGATTCACGCGCGTCGCGCCGGAAGGAAGGGCGTCGGGTAAGACACGATAGGCGCCGGTGAACGGTCCATCCATCAGCCTGGGAGCTCGAACAATGGTGTAATCCAAATCACTGGCCGCGATCAGACGCTCCTGCGCAGTCTGGTCGATGAAGGGATGCCTCAACGCGGTTTTCTTCGCCATCCACAATGCGAATCTGGTGAGGGCGTTCTGGTATTTGCCCCAGTCCGGACCAACACCGGCGGCGCCAAGAACAATGAGCCGGTTCACGTATTCCTGACGCATAGCCTCAAGCATGTGGGGGATGGCGGTGGCGAGCACATCCGATTTTTTGCGGGAGTTGGCGCCGAGCGCGGAAAGCACGGCGCGATGGCCGCGAACGGCGTCCACAACCGCCTTGAAATCGTTGACATCTCCCTCGATGACCCGGAGGTGGGGATCCTGCGGCAGCCCACCCGAGGTCCGGACAAAAGCTGTTACCGCATGGCCCTTAGCTAGCGCCTGGTTGACGATCAGCTTGCCGGTACGCCCATTGGCGCCGAAGACAATGATCTTCATCTGAGCCCGGTAATTCCCTTCCCACGAGTTGCAACCACCACACTATACATGGCACAACCCTTGCCGGCGCCAGACATCTGAGCAGGGGGAGGGTAACTCGCCAATGTCAGCGGAACTGGAAAAAACGGAAGACGCACTGCGAAAACTCATTGAGATATTGCACGACAGCCACCAAGGCTTTCTCGATCTGGAGAAGAACCTGAAGGATCCGGAAGGGCGCCAGATGTTTCGGGAAGAAACCCTGCTGCGCGCGAACTTCGCGGCAGAACTGGAAAATGAGCTGCATCGCTTCGGAGTTAAGGATGTGAAGGCGGCGCCGAGTACAACCGCGGGCAAAGTGCATCGTGCCTGGGGTGAGCTCAAGGCCCGACTAGGCGGCGGCGATCACGCCCTACTGGCCACGGCAGAGAAAGGCGAAGACGAGGCCAAAGATGCCTACCAAGAAGCCCTCTCCGGAGAGGACTTTCCTTTGCCGCTGCGGGAGATGCTTCTGCGGCAGCAGCGGCACATCCTAAGCGCCCATGAACGAGTGAAGGCGCTGCGGGACCGTCTGGCTGCATGAACTCTACTGAAGGATGCCCTGGGCCGCGAATTTCGCAAGAAGGAACGCAGCTACGCCAACAAAGAAGACCAGCGCCATGCGGATGCCGGGCTCACGGTTGACTTCCGGCAATAGGTCCGTGGCAGTGACGTAGAGGGCGACGCCGGCTGCGAGGGGCAGACCGGCGCGCACCCAACCGGGAAAAAAGCTGATGACCAGTACACCTGCCAGGGTGGCCGCGGCTACGATTACGCCCGAAAGCAGGGCCGCGGTGCGGCTATGCCCGCTGGCCAACATCACCGACGCGACGGTAAAGCCTTCCGGCAGTTTGTGCAGCAGGATGGCTACGAAGATAATCCAGCCGAGCCAGTTGGATAAAACGAATCCGGATGCGATGGCCACTCCGTCGAAAAGCGAGTGCGCCGCGAGGCCGCCGACAACGGAATTGCTGGTGTGAATGGAGAGAAGTTCCTCGTCGCAATTCTCTTCGCCGAAGTGAAAGTGGGGCGTAATGGTGTGCTCGAGCAGGTGGATGAGGCAGTAGCCGGCGAAAATCAGCAATGGGGTCCAACGGAAAGCCAAGCGAAAGCTCTCGGGAACCATCTCCAACAGGGTGGCCGCGAGCATGAAGCCGGCGCCCAAAGCGACGAAGTAGCGCAAATAGCGTTTTTCCCAGCGAGTGCGGACAAGGATCAAAGCGCCGAAGACGTCAGCCAACGCAGCCACCAGGCCCAACAGCAGCGAAAGTGAGAAATTGGACATGATCGTCTTGCGAACTCGAGGTGAAACCGCAGGTTATACCAGTTGGCCCATCGCCGGTTGAGGTCCCCCCACTTTGCGGTCAGGATGACAACTCCGAGCCCGGGAAAGGGGTACCAGCTGCCGGCTAACCGGTCAGCCGCTGTGGCGAATGTGCATGACATCGCCATCCTCGACCCGGTAATCCTTGCCTTCCAGGCGCAAGGTTCCCTGAGACCGGGCCGCGGCTTCGGAGCCGGCCTGTAACAGCGTGTCCCAGTGTATCGTCTCCGCGCGGATGAAATGCTTCTCGAGATCCGAGTGGATAGCCCCGGCCGCCTCTTGGGCGCGTGAGTTGACAGGGATGGTCCAGGCGCGGCACTCGTCTTCGCCTACCGTGAAGAACGAAACCAAGCCAAGCAATTCGTAGCTCTTGCGAATGAGACGACGCAGGCCGCTTTCGACCAGCCCATACGACGCAAGAAATTCCGCCGCTTCCTCATCGCTCATTTCAGCAAGCTCCGCTTCCACCTGGCCGCAGATGGCGGTTGCGCCCGCATTGGGCCGCGATGCTATCTCTTCCAGCTTGTAGCGAGCGGCGGCGGCCTCGAGATCCACACCGAGCGTGAGGCTCTCGGCGATATTGAGAACGAAGAGCATTGGCTTTTGGGAAAGGAACATGAATCCGCGAATCAGCTTTTTCTCTTCCCCGGACATTTCCAGTTCGCGCAGGGGCTTCTCCTGCTCGAGCTGCTCCTTGCAGCGGAGCAGCAGGGCATGTTCTTTCTCGAGCTCAGCCGTGCGCATCTTTTTGAGGTCCTTTTGCAGACGCTCGAGACGTTTTTCCACCTGGGTCAAGTCGGAAAAGATGAGATCGAAATCGACTTTTTTGATGTCGCGTAGAGGATCGATGCTCTCGACGCGGGGAATGGACTCGTCTTCGAAGGCGCACAGTACGTGGATCAAAGCGTCATTGTCCCGCAGATGCGCGAGGAAAGCGCTCTCTTTGAGAGCCTCCTGCCCGATAGCGGCGACGTCGGCGTATTCCACGGTCGCATAGATCACGCGCTTGGGCTGATAGAGGGCGGCGAGCTTGTCCAGACGTTCGTCCGGAACCTTGGCTATACCGATATGAGCCTCGCGGGGATTGGAGTACGCAGGGGTTTCCACCTTGGCGCGAGTCAGGATTTTGAACAGCGAGGTCTTACCGACTTGGGGCAGACCGATAATGCCAGTTTTCATGAAAGGAATCGCCGTCCAGGCAAAGATTGTATTCCGGCCTTGCGGCGCAATAAGCCAAGTATATCGTCTAGATTTCTCGCCGCGACCAATGCGCGGTGGCTCCGAGGGCAGCCAGGCCG
>JBARKD010000362.1:0-27567 GCA_049800615.1 Acidobacteriaceae bacterium
CTCTCCTTGAAATTCCTTGTTCCAGACTCTCCCTCCGTCGAGGCCGGCAAGCTCACAGCGCAGGATGAACGGGACAACACGGGGATGATCGTTGATCACCCAGACCGGGATTCGCAACTGCCTGCCAACCACTTGGGATTCCAACGCTTCTTCGTAGGCAAAGTTGGCGGCGAATCGTGCCTGCGCCGCTTTGAGGTAGTAATAGCCCATCTTCGGTGTTCGGTAATAGTCCAAAAAGTTAAACCGAATGCCGGGAGACAACTCTCCGTATGCCCAGATTCTGGTGCCGTTGACGGACTTGTATTTTCTTCGCCGATAGGCCTCGGTCGCATATTTGAAAATGAACGCCTGGTAGAGCTGGGAGGCGTCTACCAGTTCTTGCACCGACTTGATGTTCTGATCCACAAACTGGTGTACGCGGTCGAGGACGCCGGTAAACCCGACATAGTCGAAGCTGGTCTGGTAAGCGTACGCATTCACATCAATGGGCAGGTTGTACCATCGCGAGTGGATGGCGTTCTCTGATGACCACATTTCTTTGCCGGTTAGCATGGTTTGCAGAGTCTCGAGAACGGGCAAAGCGATGGTTCCGTATTCCGAGATGAATCCGGCGTCTGCATGGAAATGCTGGTTGTAGTTGGATACGGTGTCACCGGTCCAATTGGCATTGCCCATCCAGAAATGTTGCTCACCCGAGTCGCAGAAGCTGGGATGAAATACGGTCCCGGGCGATAGTTCGGCGACGATTTTCCGAATGGTGTCCGAAAACTCCTGATAACCGTACTGGTCGAAGTCTTCTCCCAATGCACCCCAGCCTCCGCCCTTGCCTTTCATGTGCGCTTCCGCGAAGGGAGCCCATACCACGATGGATGGGTGGTTGCGAAGAAGCACGACGATCTGGCGAACCTGCGAAAGCGATTCTGCAATATAGATGTCACGTCTGGGGTTGGTACGAGCCAATACCGCCATCGGACCAAATTGAGAGAACGGGAACTCAAGGAAATTGAGGATGCCGAGTTGATCGCACAACTCGTAGAAGTCTGGCTTTTCTACTACGGTAAAATTCACCAGGTGGTTCAGGTTGGCAGCGCGGTAGAGCAACAAATCTTTTTCATAGGTCTCGGGCGTTGGTTTGGAACCAAAGATGTCAGCGATCGGATACCATGCCCCTTTTAGGTACAACCGCTTCCCATTGAGCCAATAGCTCATGTCATCTTTTCGGGAGATGGTTCGGACCCCAAAGACGGCTTCACGGGTGTTCCCTACCTCCGAGGACAGAGCGAGCCTGGCAACAGCCCGGTAAAGGTTTTGCTCTCCGGAATCCCAGGTCCACCATAGATGCGGATTCTTCATGACTACGTCTTCCACAATCGTGGTGTCGCCGCGTGGCAGCTCGATCGACCTTTTAGAGAGGTTCAACGGCTCGCCGGCAAAATTAAGGGGGGCTATCGTAAGGTCAAGAGAGGTTGAAAGATTGTTCTGGTCGAAGTTACGAAGAGTACACGAAACAACTAAGGTCGCGGTTCCATCATTGTTAAGCGACTTGGTGGAGATGAAGAGGTCAGACACAACAGCGACGCTGGAGGCAACGAGTGTTACTTCACGAAACAGGCCCATGGGAAAGACTGCATTGCCGCCGGCGGGAAGGCCATCCCAGTTTGGACCCAGGACAAAGGGTGCGGACGGAAAGCTCGTAACAATATGGGGCACTACTTCGGCAAGTTCCCCCTTCATATATTCGAGGAAACCGCGCCCCTCCGGCAGCCAGGGACAGGTGACCTTTACTGCAAGGTGATTGGGGCCGCTAAACGCCAAGCCTGAGGTCACATCAAATTCAAACGGCACATAGCAGCCCTCGTGCTCGCCCAGTTTCTGACCGTTCAGCCAAACGGAAGCAAAGTAATCCACGCCCTGAAATACCAAACGCAGTTTTTTCCCTTGAAGACCAGGCGGAACGGAAAATTGCTTGCGATACCACCATTCCTTCTGGTTGACCAGCGTAACCTCTTTGCTCTGGTAGTAAAGGTCCATTCCTTCCAGGCCAATTTGCAATTGAACTTCACCCGGAACCGTAACCTTTCTAAAATTGCTTTCGTCGAATTGATTGGAATAGGCTGCCAGGCGCTCTCCTTCTCCGAACGAAAACGCACCCAGCTTCCAATCACCATCGCTCAGAACAATCGTTTCGTCCTTGAACGCAGAATCCTGTTGCGAGGGTGCCCCAGCGATTGCACCAAGGGGAGAGGCGAAGGAGTTTGGGGGAAACAAGGATGACGCGGAGATGGCCAACCCTGCCTTCAAAAGATCGCGACGTGAAGGATAGGTCACTTAAACTCCTTACCACGAGTGCGAAAGCAGTCTGTGAGGTTCGCAACACAACTGGTTGAGACGGTACCCGTTCAGTAGCGCACAACGCGGCGCTCTCAAACAAGAGCGCCGCGCTGGCTCACTGCGGATCCCCGGTCACCGCTTAGAACGTGACTTTCAAGACCATTTGGATTTCTCGATTCGCCGAAGCAGTGGAGAAGATCTGCCCTGCGGTGCTGCTGGGAACCGCTGCCTGGGGCGGCCCGAAGTGCGGATGGTTGAATAAATTGAACGCCTCTGAGCGGAATTCAATCGTCCGGCTTTCTTTGATTGTCCAACTCTTAAAACCGGAAAGGCTGACATCACCAAAGCCAGGTGTGTTGATGATGTTTGGCCCGGCGTTTCCGTAGGGAACATAAGTTCCACCAGCCACCAGATCGGCGACTGGCGTGGGAAGCGGGAAGCAACTGGCATCGAACCATCCGGTGGGGCCGCGGCTTCCTCGTGGCAAGCTGCCATCGCAGGATCGATTCGGGCGGCCTGCTCCGCCGGTTACCGAGATCCAACCCCCACTCTGAATAATCGTTGTCGTCGCCAACTGCCAGCCACCAATCACTCCGTTGAGAAGGCTCGAGGTATCGGCTCCGAATGCTTTACCGCGACCGAAGGGGAGTTGATACAGTCCGCTGAAAACATATCGATTTCGTACGTCGGCATCGGCATTGCGCTTTTCTGCGTCAGGATCCTTTGGATTCTGCGGTGTCGTGCCCTCAAAGTACCCAACTTCAAGGTAGTGGCCCCATACGTAACTGGTCATGAAAGAAAGGCCGTTCGAAAACCTTTTGGTGAGCGATGCCTGCAGTCCGTTATAGTGCGATCTGCCTGCGTGCAAATGGTTGGTGAAGTCGTTGGCATTGGGAACAGTACCAAAATAAGGCCGCCTGCTCTGTACAGGCGCATTGCCCAAAACCGCCTCGTTCGGATTGCTGTACGAAGAGATATGCGAGGCTGAATTACCGGCGTACGTGATGTTCGCTACGAGGTTGTGTGCTATCTCTTTCTCTCCAGCCAGGGACCACTGACCCACGTAAGCCGTTGGGGCGTGAACCGCCCACATGTAAATGGAGCCTGAGGGGTTGTCGATCGGGATAAGCCCCGTCGACACTGGCAGCCCCTGGTCGAATGTAAAGTTAATCGCCTGGGGATAGGTGGGAGTGTTGATATAGTTCGTGCCGCCGACAAATGGCGGGTTCTGCGTTCCCTGAAAGCCGTTATCTGGCGCCACGTCATTGATAAAGAAGATGCCGTAAGAAGCGCGGAGTGTGCCCCTCCCGCCGAGTGCATACGCCAATCCCAGGCGAGGAGCAAAATCGCGCTTGTTGGTATTCGTGAGGGAGCGAGTCTTGAAGGCCGGATCGCTTCCGCCACCGTTAGGCAACACCAGTTCGCCGGTACCCGTATCAAAGTTGGTCATGTGATTGTGGGCTTCCAGCTGGGGGGTGAAGAGATCGTAGCGAACGCCATAATTAATAGTCAGCTTGGGAGTCATTCTCCATGTGTCCTGCGCGTAGGCTGACATTTCCTGCGTTCTCAGGCTTGCCAGCCCGGAGTTCAGGATGATGTTGGCATTGACCGCGTCGCCAAGCAGAAAATCAGCAAATGCATTTCCTGAAGTGCTGGGATTGTTTGGATCGTTGCTGAAGGCGCCCGTGAAAGCCCAATTCCCGGCTGGATACCCTAGAATCTGCGTGAAGCTGCGCCGCATATTCTTGTAGTCAACGCCTACTTTGTAGGTGTGGGCGCCATGAATGAAGGTCACGTTATCCAGAACCTGAATGACGTTCTCGAGTTCGATTAGCGGATAGTAGGGTGAGTCGCCAACCAGTCCCAAACCGCTGATACTGATGCCGGGGAAACCGCTATTGTTCGCCGTGACGTTGACATTGGGTAAGCCAATCTGCTCCGCGTAGTTGTGACCATAATTCAACTGTAATGAGTCCGCACCTGCGCGTATATAGGCGGCCCTAAAGGCGTTCTGGATGTTTGGCCCGAATGTATGAATCTCCTGCAGACCAGCGCTGCGGGCTGGGTTATTGTCCTGCCCGTTTAAACCGCCCGCGCCCCCCGAACCGAGCGCGCCTCCGACCGCTGGAGCGTACTTGGGGATGTCAGAGAACGCTCCGGGCAGCAGAGTGTAGGAATTGCCAAAACTAAAGCGAGCCGTCAATGAATCTGCGTTGCTGATCTGATAGTCGCCCTTTACATCGTATGAATCCTCGGTATGAACCCGCCCCGAACTACTGTGATAAATACCTGCGCCTGTCGACTCTACGCTGGCGGTGTTGGGTGGAGGAATGTAGCCAAGTACCTTTAGGGCTGCGGAATTAAACCGGGCCGCGGGAATCTTGTTATTGGGAAAGGGGGACCTGGTAATGATCGGAGTGCCGTCTGTGGCGATCGCGCACGGAGGGTTGGGCCCGTACCCGCACGTGGTCAAGGGATCATAAATGAGGTCGGGGGCCCCGTTGATGGTCGTTGCGCTAAAGTCGCCGGCCAGAATATCGTTTCCGGGCACCGCGGTGTTGAAGGTCTGCCCCTGATTTTCTCGTGTTCCTTGATAGTCGACGAAAAAGAAGGCTTTGTTCCGGTAAAAAGGACCGCCTAAAGACCCACCGAATTGGTTGCGGACAAAATGAGGCAGCCGTCCTGGAACTGTTGGGGTGGGATGATCAAAATAGTTCGCAGCATCCAAAGAGGAGTTGCGTAGAAAATCAAATGCGCTACCGTGGAACTGGTTGGTTCCGGACTTTAGAGTCACGTTCATCACGATGCCGCCACGACCAACTTCCGGCATGAAGTTGCTTGTGACCAGGGTAAATTCCTGGATCGCTTCAAGGGGTGGCAGAATCGCAATCAGACCCTGGTTGAGCTGGTTGTTGTAAACGCCGTCCAAAATATAGTTATTGGTATCTTGCCTATTTCCGCTCGCGGAAAGCCCCTGAGCTGCCCGTCCATTATCTGGGATATTGGTGTTGTTGGCGTTGCTCGATGCGGAGCCGGTATTCGCTCCCGCCACCAGAGGCGCCAGCTGAAAGACTGTACGGCCATTCAGCGGGAGATCTGACACGTCTTTCCGCGAAATCAGAGTGTCTACCTCAGAAACCTCACTTTGGATAAGGGGTGTCTGGCCAGTCACTTCCACGTGCTCGGCCACCTGCCCCACTTCCAGGCTCACGGGCAACGTGACACGACCGCCGACCTGCAACTGGACGCCCTTCTGCTCCACAGTTTTGAAGCCCGCGACCGAGACCGTTACCGTGTATGAACCCGGAACCAGGTTGGGTACGACAAACTCACCCGAACCATTCGTGGTGTATTTATTAGTGATCCCGGTGCCGTCGTTGGATACGACGACCTCGGCATTTGGGATAGCGCTGGCCTTGGCATCAGTGACGGTGCCGGCAATTGTGCCAAGTTCTGTTTGCGCCTGCAGCGTGGCACATGATGAACCAATCATCACAAGCAAGGCTGAACTCAAGATCGCGAATCGTTGCGCACGGTGACGGACCATCCGCATTGTCATCTCCATTTTGACGCTAACCTCCCCTACAATTTGTTCAATCGAAAACCTGTTCACGCTTCCTATCGCTCTTGCCGGGCGTGTGAATGATATTCGATCAACTTTTTGCTGCCCTGAACCGTGTTCACCTGAATTCAATCACGGTTTGTAGTCCACGGTGTATTTGATTGTCAAGCGGTTTCTGCGAGAATGGGCGGCATTGCCGATGCCGGGCCGGAGGGCCGGACTCTGCCTCCCGGGTATTGACGTAATGAAGGAGGTTCATCGCGGGTTGCTCGACGATGAACCCATTGGAGCACCCGGATGGGGCTGAATCACCTCCGTGGTTTTGCCCATGCATCTGATTCCCGCTTCCCCAATCGTTATCCAGGAAGCCGGTCAGGGGGCTGCGGCAAAGCGATTCAATTCCATCTTGACAATCAATACCCTTCCATACGACGATGAGCATCGTTCATAACGAGCCCTCCGTCATGAACGATGCTCAGATCGCGTACACTGGTTAGCTGTAAGCGGCCCCGGGTAAACGTTTCAACCACGGCGTCGTTGGTCAACCTGACTCAGGAGAGGATTCGCCGGCTTATGTCAAAGGGTAAAAAGAAAGATCCCGTGATCAGTTCTACGGAAAAATCCCAAGTAACTAATTTTCTGGGAGTAAAGTACTCAGTTTTGCTGCCCCGGGAAAAAAGTGAGTGTGTCGAGATTTTGTTACAGCGCTTTCCAAAGGACCTGTCCTTTCCCATGCACCAACACAAAGAGTGTGAGCAAACGTACATCGTGCTCGAGGGCGAGGGCGAAGTGACGGTAGCCGGCCAGGTTAAGAAGGTCATCAAAGATGATGTGGTCTATATCCCCCGTCTTACGGATCACCGCGTACGTAATGTAGGTGACGGCGATTTCGTTTATCTGACCGTCGAAACCTACCCCGACGGATACCTTCCGAACGAGCCGACCTGGGATTCACATATCGCGGTACTCAATAAGCACTATGGCCTGACGAGCGAGGCATAATGACGGAGACCGGGGGGCTCAATCTCAAAGGCAAGGTCGTCGTGGTCACTGGGGTGGGATCCGGTATTGGCGCAGCCGTGTCAGATTGTTTTGCAGCCTGCGGCGCCACGGTCGTTGGCATGGAACAGGACCCGGACTCGCTCCGGCGTTCTGCGACGAGGATCGCCAAGTCGGGGGGCACTTTCCACGCGATCCTCGCCGACGTAAGCTCAGAACCGGACGTCAGTAAAGCTTTCCGCGAAATTCATGACAAGTATGAGGTTGTCGACACCCTGGTAAACAACGTAGGGGTGGAGTTCTACAAGCAATTTGTGGACATAGCCGTTGTAGATTGGGACCGGCAAATCGCAGTCAATCTGAGGAGCGTCTTTTTGTGCTGCTCAAAGGTGGTTCCGGCGATGATCAAACAAGGCCACGGTTGCATCATCAATACAGCCTCCATCCAGGCATTTGCAACCACCGGCCAAACCTCGCCTTACGCGGCTGCCAAAGCTGGCGTTCTGGGTCTGACGCGGGACATGGCGCGTGATTTGGGTCCATACAATATTCGGGTCAACGGAATTTGTCCGGGCTGCATTGAGACACCGATGATGGATCGATCACTAGGGCGGGATCCGAACCCGAAATCCGCCAAAGAGAAGATGGAATCTGCAATTCCCTTGCGCCGCTTGGGGAAGCCCCAAGAGATTGCCAAGGTTGTTATCTTTCTGGCATCCGATCTGGCCTCTTACGTCTCAGGAATAGGGTTACTGGTTGACGGTGGTTTGTTGGCTCAATTGCCCGTCGTTTAACCCCCCCTGGCGACTAACAATTCGTTAAAAATGGAGCCTCGAGTGCAGATTTCTCTCAACCAGTTTGAAACCTTCGCCGATGATCTGGACCATGCGGAGGATCTCGCTTTCGACAGCGAAGGAATTCTCTGGGCGGGCGGTGAGATGGGACAGGTCTACCGCATCCCTGAAAAAGGAAAGGTGGTAGAGGTAACCAGTGTCGGGGGCTTCTGCCTCGGACTAGCCTTCTCGCGGGCCGACGATCTGTACATCTGTAACGCGAAACTCGCCTGCTTGATAAAAGTTCAAAAGGATGGCAAATCGAGCTTGTTTGCGGACTCTGCAGGAAGCCACAAGCTGAAACTGCCCAACTATGGGGTGTTCGACTCTTCTGGCAACTTCTTCGTCTCTGACTCTGGAGACTGGACCAGGGCCAGCGGCAGTATCTTACGATTCGATAGTCATGGCCGTGGCCACGTCTTCGTCGAAGCTCCCCAACCTTTCCCGAATGGAATGGCGCTTAGCGCTGACGAGCGCTTTCTGTTTATAGCGCAGAGTCATACCGACGATGTGCTTCGAGTGGAGATTCGGGAGGATGGATCTGCCGGCGACCGGGAGATTTATGCTACCGGACTCGAGCGAGTTCCCGATGGCCTTGCATTCGACGTCGACGGAAATCTTTATGTGAGCTGTTATGCTTCGGACAATATTTACCGTGTGTCAGCGCAGCGAAAGGTTGAACTTTTGGCCTATGACCCGCATGGCACCACGTTGGCGCGCCCTACCAATATCGCATTTGGCGGGCCGCGGAACGATGAGCTGTACGTCGCCAACCTGGGCCGCTGGCACATCAACCGGGTAACCCTCGGCGTCAAGGGGCAACTGCTCGTCAATCAGAAGAAATAGCCATCCGGTGCTTTCTGACGATTAGATAGCTTCCCACGAAATATATGTTTACTTTCGTGCGCCGGGCTATGAAAATGTTTTGCGTCGCCATGAGATTACTGAACAAAGTTCAGATTCTGATATTTCTGCCGCTGACGCTGAGCGCCGCCACTGTTTACACCAAACCGGTCGCGGTCTTGAGAAGCGGTCAGTCTTTTGGCAATCTCAACACGTATGTCACGCTGGATCGCGAGACCAACGTCCTGGGCGACCAGGCTTCGGTACGCCATGGTTTTCGTGAGTCCACTAACCAGCGTTATTACGCCCTCGGGTGGTCTGTTGCCATGGAACCGTCTGCGGGCGCAGACGCAACGCCTGTCGACACCTCTTTCTACGGTGCGCATCAGGAAACGTCCTATCGTGTGGGCGCAGCTGTCCTCAGGAAAAAATTCTTTCTTCCCTACGAAATAGGCTATTCGCGTGCGGGCCATTACCTGCTCGAACGCGGTTCCGGTAGCGCCGGTTCGTTGCTCGTTCGTTCCCGGTTGCTGCTTCCAGCCGGCTCTTCGGTAGAAGAAGCAACGTTGAAGGGCTGGAAGTATGCTCTGATTCGGTTCCCTGGCGAAGGGTTTGCCGTCCTTTGGGGATCGACCAGCGCAATCGCATTCGAGTCCAAACCTCTCGCAGGCGCGGTGGAGGTGCTGACGAAGTACGAGTGGCCAGAAGGAGAGGATTTTGCTTTGAGTTTTCTGTACTCACCCGGCCAGGACGAACACGCGTCCAAAATGTTGCTGAACGCGGCCTTCGACAGTAATCAGCCGGATGCTCCCAACACCCGCGGCTCACTTCTCCGCATACGGCACCTGCTCACAGAATCGGAAAGTGCCATCGAGCGCTATATCCACACGGCGGCCTTGCCGACCCCGGATCCGGTCATCAACCGGGCGAACGCGTGGTCCAAAGTGACCCAGTTGCGCCTGCAAGCGCAATATCGCTGGGGCGAAGGCTTCTCAAACAATCCGCCGTCAGACATTGTGGTGGGCCGGGATTCGATGTGGTACCTGATGGGTAGCAATTACTATGCGCAGGCGTGGTCCCGCAAACTGCTCGACCTGTGGTTCGCCCACGGGCTGGAACCAAACGGCAAATTTACTGAATACATGACGGCCTCCCAGGACCCTCTGTTCACCGACGACTACGGTCTGAATATCAATGACATAACGCCTCTTTTGATAATGGCCGCCAGCCACTACTACAGCCTTACCGGCGATCGGGGCTTTCTGTTGCAGGTTTACCCCTCGCTGCTTCGCTCCGCGGAGCTTATTCAGTCTCAGCGATCGGCAGGCGACAACAACCACTACGGCCTGGTTTGGTGCACGACCAAAGAGACCTTTGTGCGCGGCCTGTTTAGCTGGCGCAACGCGATTTCGAACTACAATCTTTCGGGCGCGGTGACGGAAGTGAATAGTGAAGCCTACGAGGCTCTGCGCTCAATTTCTGAGCTGGCTGCGGTGATGGGTGATAACGCCAACCAGGTGTACTACAAAGCTGCTGCGGAAGATCTGCATGCCGCCATCAACCGTTATCTGCGCCCCGAAGGAAGCCCGGATGCACCGTACTACCTAACCATTAATCCGGACGGCCAGATCGTAAAGCAGGATACGGCAGACGAATTGTTTCCTGTGCTCTACGGGGTCGCCGATAAGGCAACATCCGGCAAAATCCTCGACAAGCTCTATTCCGATCGGTTTTTTGTGACCGCCCCGAACGGGGCAGGCGGATTTCGGACGATCAGCTCGGATGAGAAGGAGTACCAGCCGCGGTCGACTCCGGAAAACTATGGATTGCTGGGCGGTGTCTGGCCGAACCTCGGGCTCTGGATCGGACGCGCAGCTGCTATCCGCGACCGACCAGACCTGGCCCTGAAGGCCTTGCGCGCGACGGCGTTGATTACGGAGATACCTGACCCGCGCGAATACAACGTCGTGCCGGGGGAGTTTCCTGAATACTTCAACGGCGACGACCTCAAGCAGCGGGGCCAGCCACTGAGTTCCTTCGTCCCAGGCATTTTTATCTGGTCAAGTATGGAGAGCTTCCTGGGCATAACCGCGCATCCCGCGAGTCTCGACGTCAATCCCGTTTTGCCGGATGCATGGGGATGGGCTGCGGCCTCCAGAGTTCCGTATCACGGTAGTCCACTTTCTCTGTTGGCAGTGCGCGAGGGCAGAAAGCTCTATACGACAGCCCCCGTGAACACCAGCTGGAAGATGGTGATGGCGCCTGCGGAACTGCAGGACCGGTACCGGTTTGAACCAGCGGACGAGGTCGCCGGCTTCATCCTGCCGAAAGCCGGGGGCGGTCTGGAAGCCATCGCCGTCAGCTCTGCCACAGCCGAAGTGAAGGTCATCGACCGCCTGACCAACCACGAGATCGCGCATTTCCCGCTGACCGCCGGGGGAATGGTGCGAAAGGCGTTGCCCTGACCAGGCCAGAACCGCTCCCCTTCCCAGCCCCCTTCCCAGCGCTGGATTTACCCGGGTTGCGCACCCGATTGCCGGCGTCCTGCCCCTTTCGAGCTGACTGCTCATTTGTCGTTAGACCCCGTAGTTGCCCCCTCAAATCGGTCGTCCCTGCAAAATCCCCTGCCCTGGACGCGGCTGGTCAGTCTACGGTACGGTGCGCTACACTGCGCCTACCGTGACAGCAGATCGGGGCAACAGGGCGAATCGGACCGCCGGCTTATAAGTACGGCGTGCGCTATGGAGAAGTCATGCAAGTGGGATGTATGGGCATTCTTGTGGTCGACGTATTCACGGATCCAATTCAACGTCTTCCAGATGCAGGCCAATTGGTGACTACTTCTGGTTTGACGATGACCGTCGGGGGGTGTGCCGCCAATGCCGCGATCGCGCTCAGAATTCTGGGGGAAGACGTGCATGTGGCCGGAAAAGTGGGATCGGATATTTCTGGCCACTTCATCGTCTCTGGTCTTAAGCATCACGGAGCCGGCGTTGATTACATCCGGCGGTCGCGAGAGCTGCCGACATCGGCTACGGTCATTTTTACCCTCCAGGGTGAGGATCGACGCTATCTGCACTGCATCGGAGCCAACGGAGGATTCTCACCGGAAGACGTTGACCTCGAATTTCTACGAGGCGTGAGTGTTCTCTATTTTGGAGGCTACCTTGCGACACCGGCGTTTGCACCGGACCACCTGGCTAAACTTTTCTGGGAGGCGAAGCACCGAGGCCTGATAACCGTTCTGGACGTGGTTATGACTGCCGAGGGCTCCTTTGGAATAGAGGATATTGCCCCCGTTTTACCCTACACGGATTACTTTTTGCCGAACGAGGACGAAGCGGCTCGCCTGACGGGGTGTTCGCAGGAATTTGCCCAGGCTGAGACCTTGAGCTCCTTCAATTCGGAGTGCACGATCGTCATTACCCGCGGTCCGCGAGGTCCCCTTGCCATGAGAGGCAATCGTGTCATTGACGCCCCAGCGTTCCCCATGGAGACAGTGGTGGAGGAATCCGGCGCAGGGGATGCATTCACCGCTGGATTGATCAAAGGCATCCTCAAGAACTGGGAACTGGACGATGCGTTAGGTTTAGCCTCGGCGGTCGGAGCTTCGTCCACGCGTGCTCCAGGCTGTTACGCAAGCATCTTTACCTTTGACGAGGCCGTTGCCTTTCTAAGAAACCAACAAACCGGCCACGCAACCCTCTCAAGATTTCAAACTGGATAGGAGCCGGTTCAAACCCTCCGCAATTCGCGACGCCAAGAGTGCGACTTATAGCCTATTAAGGTTTAATGCCTGCAGAATGGAAAATTACAATCTCCACACTGGTAGCTTGGCAAACCAACAAACATTCTTTGCTCCAGATGGAAGCGCTTTTGTTAACTTTAACCACATAGGAGCTGCAGGTCGAACCATCATGACAGAAGAATCAAAGCGACCCATCCTTGTTTACATAAGGGGCGTACTGCCTTCCCTTACGCCCACCGAACGTCTTATCGCTGAACACATCCTCAAAGATCCTGAGCGAATACTCTCTTCTTCGATCGCCGAGTTACGCGATGGAACCGGATCGAGCGTCGGTTCTATCGTGGCATTTTGCCGTAGCCTCGGGTTGCAGGGCTTCGCCGGCTTCAAGATTGCATTAGCCAGAGAAATGACGCAAAGCGCGTTTTCAGGATTTGGCGGAAAGACCAACGATTCCGGGCGTAAGAGTTCAGTATTCGAAGAAGTCTTTCAGTTCCAGGTAGAAAGCCTGACCGAGACCTTGCAGATTAACAGCGAGGAAACGCTTCGGCAAGTCGCGGCCACGCTTGACCGCGGACGCCACATCGAGATCTTTTCCATCGGCATCTCTTATCCGATTGCCTATCTGGCATCGTGCAAATTCCGGCTGATTGGGATGCCTGTGTCAACCCAGTTTGATTCGCACATGCAGCTTGTCGCAGCGACACAACTCCAGAAAGGGGATGTGGCATTTGGTATTTCATGTTCCGGATCTACTCGAGAGACGGTGCATTGCCTTGAAGTCGCGCGGTCCCGAGGGGCTAAGACGATCTGCCTCACCAATTCCATGAAATCGCCAATTACCGCGTACGCGGACCTTAAGCTATTCGCCACGCCCAGCGAAGTCAAATACTTTCAGGCTCCCCTGGCCTCACGAATCACCCAGTTGGCGATCGTGGACGCGCTGTTCGTGTTCCTGGCACGAAAGCATAAGGAACGAAGCAACATGAAGCTTTACAAAGCGGGCGAAGAGTTACTCAAGCAGCGTTTAAATTGATTCCCGATGGTCTCCGGTACTATGCATCCCGGCCGCGAACGACGACCATAGCGGGGCGCCGCAGGTCTCGTTTGTGAGACCTGGGTGTTCCGGCCAGGTGATGCTTCAGGCAGTTCCCCTCTCATAAGCTCTTGTTGCCCGGGTGCAAGGCGGGACGGCGACGAACGGCTCAAATTCACTGCGGCCCGAGCCTCCGGGCACACATGAACAAACGTCACCTTTGCCTGGCGCCGTATTGAACAAGATTCATTTCTTGTCTATAGTGGTGGTGCGCGAAATCAACCGGCGGTTGCAGCTTGACCTCTGGAATAAGAATGGAGAAGCGGAATGCCGATGTTTGCCGGGTTACACCATTTCAACTTGATCGTCTCGGACAAGGAAAAAACGAAGGCTTTTTATAACGGAGCGCTCGGTCTTGAAATTGCCCTCGAAACCGAAATTGATGACGCGGAATTTTCCCGAGGCGTCGGGCTGCCCAAGACGAAAGTGTTGGCAACATTCTTCAAATTACCTGCAAACTCAGGGATGATTGAGACCTTTCAATACGTCAATCCGCCAGGTCAGCCGATACCTGCGCACGCCAAGGCAAATGACGGTGGATGGCAACATATTTGTTTCCAGGTAGACGACATTGAACAAACCAAGAAGGAATTGGAAGGCAAGGGCATCAAGTTTCTCTCGACGCCGGTGACGATCGCCGCTGACCATCCTCATTTCGCAGGAGTACGATTCTGCTACTTTCTGGGACCGGATAGAGAGGTTCTCGAGATCCTGCAGGGTTGAGGGCACACATGCATGCAGACCTGTTTCAATTAAAGGGTAAAACGGCGCTCGTCACCGGTGCCGGGAGTGGGCTGGGGCAGGCAATCAGCTGCGGTTTTGCGGACGCAGGGGCACGCATTGCCGCAGTTGATATCTCACTCGTTAACGCAGAGCACACCGTCGGCCTGGTGAAGGACGGCGGTGGAGAAGCGCAGGCTCAACACCTGGATGTGACTAGGAAGGAAGATGTTGAACGCGTGGTTGAGCGGGCGATTCAACAGTTCGGTGCAATTGACATTCTTGTCAATTGCGCAGGGAGGGCAATTCGCGGGACGGCCCTCGACTACTCGGAACAAGACTGGGACACCATCATCAATGTAAACCTCAAAGGGACGTTCCTGTGTTGCCAGGCTGTCGCAAAACATATGGTGGAGCGACGATCAGGCAAGATTATCAACATGGCTTCGATTGGCGGTTTCATTGCCTACGCCGGCAGTATCGCGTACCTGGCCAGCAAGGGCGGAGTTGTTCAGTTGACCAAAGGCTTTGCGGTCGAACTCGCCCCGTTCAATATCCAGGTGAACGCAATTGCGCCCTCCTTGTTCGAAACGCCGATGATGGCCGGCAGCCGTTCCGATTCAGAATCACAGCGATACTTTATGGACCGTACGCCGCTCGGCAGAAGGGGACGCCCGGAAGAGATCGTTGGAGCGGCTATCTTCCTGGCCACAAATTCTTCCAGCATGGTAACCGGCCATACGCTTGCAGTGGATGGTGGCTTTCTCTCGGCATAAGGCGACGAAGCACCACGGGTGTACTAAGGAGGATTTAACCCCATGATCGAAGACAAGGTGCGGTCGAAAGAGGCGGGCATAGGATCGAGTCCAACTTCGCCTGTTGTTCGCGCGACCGCAACGGGCGCTGTGCCGACATTTCCATACTCCGCCAATGAGCAGGTTTTGCCGCAGCTAACCGAGGCATTTTTTCGTGAAGGCAGTGCTGTCATCACGGGTGTTTTGAGCGCCGATGAGGTCAAAACGCTGCGCGCCAAAACAGATGAGTTCGCAGCCAATCCCGCTACCCCGAAGAAACATATCGCTTACGCAGACACTACCCTGATCCTCCGGCGGTGCCACGAGATGGACCCCATGTTTGAGGCCCTTACCACCCGCGAGTCCCTGCGTAAGGTTGCCGAAGCGGTGCTCGGACCTGACCCGCGGTTCAACGCGATGAATGTGATCCGCAACGAGCGAGGACAGGCGATCTCGAGATGGCACGTGGATGACGTGGTGGAATTTCCATTGCCGCCGCAGATTCCTCGATTCGACCCGCGGATGCGCATGCCCGTTTTTTGGATGACAATCCAGATCGCACTCAGCGATATCGATTCACTCGAGCATGGCGCGACGCAATTCGTGCCCACCAGCCACTATTCCGGCCGTCAGCCGGAAGGCGACAATCCAGTCTTCGAAGGATTAGGCCCGGTCGCGATCGTTTGCAAAGCAGGTGATATCTATCTCACCAATCATCAATGCTGGCACCGGGGCGCACCAAATCTAACCGATCGAACCCGTTATCTCATGCAGGTACAGTTTGCTCAGCGTTGGGCCGATGCGCGATTCAAAGGCTTGGCTTGAGTTTCTGCGTTTGAGACGGCGTTCACTGCCCGATCGTGCTCAGGTCGGAAGGTGGTAGAGCGCCTTCCGGCCGGGGGTGGTGAATGTGCACTTAGCTGCGGGATTCATACTGACTGCGGTCGCCGGCACATCCACCGGTCTCAGCATGCTGCCGATAAAATGGGCCAGGCATTGGCACTGGGAGAACTTCTGGCTGCTCTATACGTTCGTTTCCCTTCTGATCGTGCCTGGATCGCTGGCATTCCTGGCCTGCCCCAATCTACGGATGGCCTACACATCGCTTCCGTTCGAGGCATTTTTAAAACCACTCTTGTTCGGCGCACTGTGGGGTTTCGCCTATCTTGGGGCAGGTCTCTGTGTCCACAGGTTGGGTTTCGCACTGCAGGGCGCGGTGATTGGTGGGGTTGGTACGGCGGTTGGCACCTTGGTTCCATTGATCCTGCAACACGCCCACATGGTTTTTGAGACCAGCGGGATATTGATTATTGCCGGAACGTCTATCACCCTTGCCGGAGTGGCACTCTGCGGATGGGCAGGCTATCACAGGGAACGACTGAACGCCAGGCAAGGAAGGGGAGCTGGATTCTCTCCCCAGGAGACGGCGATGAGTCAGGCAGAACCGACGCGCAAGAGCTACATCATGATGGTCGTTGTCGCGGTTACGTCTGGCTTGCTTGCAGCTTTCATGAATTTAGCCCTGGCTTACGGAGGAGACATCATCGATCGCGTGCGAGAGATGGGGGCCGCACCTCAGTGGGCGCCTTTCGCCGTATGGCCCATTGCCTTCCTTGGGGGATCCCTGGTGAATCTCACCTACCTCGCGGTTCTTCTTTCCCGAAATAAGACCTGGACAAACTTCGCAGGAGGCCCGCGAGAAATCCTGAATCCGGTGCTAAGTGCTTGCTTGTGGTCGGGCGGAATATCCATTTACAGCAGCGCAACCACGTACTTGGGAGTCCTGGGCGTTTCGATAGGGTTCGGCCTGTTTTTTGTTGTCTTGATGCTCTGTGGCCAATTAGCGGGTGTAGTCACCGGAGAGTGGCGTCAAGTGCCCGCGAACATCTATGTCAGATTCTCCGCAGGTATCGCACTTCTGTTTCTTGCCGTGATAGCCTTTGGGACGGCCAATTTCTTTACCCGCTGAGGCGTCGCCACGCAGGCAATCGCGCTTACCTATTTTAGCCGCTGCATAAACGCAAGCGCGTTCTGCCAGGGACCGACCATCGCGTACCAGACAAACTCTTTTGCGGCGATGCCGTCCAGAGCTTCCTTCGACTCCAGATGAAAGCTGCGGTTTCTCCACATATAGTCACTATTGAAACCTCCGCCAACTTTCCCGCCGGGAAAATTACTCGCCGGCATGGCCACGCCCAGCCCGTCCAGTTTGCGATCGTCCTGGTACCATCCTCCAGCAATGAACTTGGTCGTCGCCGAACTGCAGGGGCAGTTCTCCGGGTTGACCGCCCGCGTACTGAACATCCATGGCGCATAGGCCGCAAAGTCGTAGGAAAAGATTCCTATCTTTTCATCCGCGAGGTGTACAAAGCGTTCCTGCAGTTTCAAATAATACTTGGGTGTCCCCGCCGGATTTTCGACCCACTCTGCCTTGGTTTCAAGAACGTACGGGGAGGAGTAACTGAGCGGCACCATGTCATTCACACGGCCGTGCCATACGGCGACGAGCGCCTTTGGGTAAAAGCCATTGTTGTGATTAAAGTCCAGCATGGTGGTTTGGAAATCAACGCTGTGGTCCCCTGCGCATGAAATTCCCGTCACCACAGAATTGGCGCTTCCATCGCCTGCCTCCGTGGGATTGTAATCACCAGTCCAGGCTCCGGCGTCCATGCGATTATGAAAGGCCATCTGCAGCAGCCCACCTCCGTTGGAACCCCAGATATGCTCGACACCGAGATACTTCCAGGAAACAATTGCGCCGCCCTGGGTGGTGTCGAACAAAACCGTTTGTTCCTTCGCAGGATCTTCAAGGACAATGGCCTGATCCACCTGTTCGGGCTGCGGCTTGAATTCCGTCGAGTGGCAGGCGATGGTAACCGCCTCTTTGGACGGGCTGGTGGGAGGCAGTTCTGCTTCTTCCGGCGCCAGCTGCTTTCGCGGCATCGGCCAGCTCTTGGCGAAGTCGAGCACTTGCTGCCATGGCCCCGCACAGATAAACCATGTGAAACGGTAACCTTGCACACCGTCCAGGGAACGTCCCATCACCGCCGCGAACGTTCTACGCGGCGCCGCCCAGACAGCGTTATACAAGAGCACTACGTATTCGGCATTACCCTGCAAATAGGCGCGATTGGTTGGCCAGTCGTGGGTGGGAACGACGATGCCCACGCCGTTCGTGCGCGCCGTATCTGCGTAGCGCCCGGCGGCGATCGCGCTATTTTCCGTACTGCTGCATGGGCTCTTCTCCACACATTTCTCTGGGTAACTAACGAAATTGCGAAAGTCCCAAGGGGCAGCTGCGGTCAGATACCATTCCATTGGACCGGACTTCACAGGCCGGGTATTCACCACGGTCTGATCGAGCTTCAAGTAGTATGCGGGACCGCCTCCGGAGTGAGGGCTCCAGCTCGCATTGGTCTCGATGGTATATGGAGTGGAATAGCCGGGTGGGAAATTTGCACTTATCTTCCCTGCCTCAACACCGAGCAAGGCGTCTTTTTGGAACGAGTTATCAACCCCTCGATCTTCCATGGCCGCGAAGGCGCGCATCGAGGAGTCACCGTTGCATGCGATCCCGGTCGTGACGGCAGGAATGCCCATGCTCGAGCCACCTTGGTCCGGGCTGTATGCCGACCAATAAGGACTCATGCCTTTCAGTTCGCCTTCGTTGCCGCGACGCACTGAGAACAGGGAGACGCTGGCGCCCGCCGTTTGCGCGAAGAGCATTTCCTTCCCGCGGTAGCGTAATGAAATGAGGCTAGCTCCATGGGTCAGATCAAAGCGCGCTTCCTGTTCTCCTGATGGGTCACGCAGCACTACTACTTGCACGCTGGGGAGAACCTGCGGAAACTGCCATGCGACCACGGCCTTTACCGGGTAATCCTCCACTTTGCATGTCACATCAGGAATTGACTGAGCCAACGCAAGCGGACAGAACAATAGAAAGTTGCAAAGCAGCCACTTCATCTTTTCTCCGGCGCTATCGAATGTAAGCGAAGACCTGTTTGACCGATCAAGCACATCTTCTGAAGGCCAATCAGCTCACCGCACGTATTTTGCGGGTGAAACTCTACTAAAACCCCAATCCAGAAACAATCTATACCTCGAAATTAGGCGCCACACGCGAAGGGCTGCACAAATCCAGCGATGACAAAGAAATGAACTCGCCGGCCAACATCAAGCAAACGAAGCCGAGGCTGGAATCTTCAAGAGATCCCAGCCTCAGCCTGCGGCTCGTACGAAACTAGAACTGGTCTCATAAATAGACAAATTTCGGAGAGGCCGCGCATGAGACCCGCCCTCGAAGCGGGGCTCAGGGTCCAACCAGAAGCCGCAGACCCATATATGAGACAAGTTCTAGAAGCGGAAATACCCCTCCATCTGCAGTTTGCGGGACAAGTTCGACTGCGACGTCACTTGGCCGAAGGTAGGCGTCGTTATATCCGTATTCACGCTGCCGAATACCGACCGGTTGAAAATATTGAACGCATTCGCTTTGATCTGAAGTCTCATGTTCTCGCGGATGGGAAAGCTCTTCGACAGCGCGATATCTTCGTTTTTGTAGGTCTGGTTGCGAAGAGAGCGATCCGCCATCGTGCGTGGAGTGTTTCCAAACGCGTAAGGCGCCGGATTCGTAAAGGCATTCGCATTGAAGTATGGGGTGACTCCGGGGTATCCGCTACCGATCTTGGCCAACTTTACTGCAGGGGACCCGGGAGCGTAATCCGCGTAGCAACCGTTGGTGCCGTTACCGATAACACCGTGGTGCCCCGCATACGGGTTATTGGTACAAGCCGCCGCGATGCTGGTGAGCGGTGTGCCTTCGATGTAAGATTCAATTCCGGAAATCTGCCAATTGCCGACGATGCCGTCGAGAATCCGATTGTTGACGTTGAACGTCTTGCCCCTGCCAACCGGAAGTTCGTAAACCTCGGTGATGACCAGAGCCTGCGGCGTATCGATGTAACCGACGCTCCTCTCCTTATTCCACTGGTAAGCTGACCGTGCATCGGCGCCAAAGAATTGAACACCGTCCCCACCGTCATCCATTTCTTTGCTCCAGGCGTAGGATGCGAGCAGATAAAGTCCATCCTTGAAGTTGTGCGTGATCGTTGCCTGCAGCGCGTTGTAGCTTTGCGTTCCAAAATTCGACCATGGATCCGGCCCCTCGAATGTGCTTCCCAGTGCGTCATACTGCGGGAACGGCCGCAGAGCCTGTCCAATCGATCCGACGAAATTGGCAAAGGGAATTTTTATGCCGGGAATGATCGCGTTCGCCTGAGCGAGCGTGGTTGCATTCGCCGGTTGGTTGAGTAATCCTCCGAGTTTAAAGTAACTCGGATCCACCTGGTTGGAGTAAGTGCCTACACCGCCATCCAGCCCGGTAAAGTGGGTGCTTGTTCCAGCGTATGTAAGATTGACTACAAACGAGCCACGAAATTCTCTTTCCAGGGTAAGAGCCCACTGCTCCGTGTATGGAGAACGGCCTGCTGTCTTCGGACGATTATAGGAATAGCTCCCATTGTCTCCCGGCATCTCCGTCGTATACCCGGTCGCAAGGGTCGGCGAAAAGAAGGGCGGATGCTGGTATGCAGGTATCCCGTTATCTAACTGAAAGGCGGGTGTTATGCCGCCATCACCCGTAGAGAAAGTGGGCGCGGCGGAGTAGCCTTGCAGCCCCACTCCCTGCTGCTCGCCGTTACCGCCCAATGCCCCCCCGTTGTAGTGGACAATCGCAAAGGATGAACGGACTACCGTAACCGGCGTTAGCCTATACGCAAAACCTACCCGGGGGCCAAAGGTCAGGTAGTGGGTAGCCACATTGGTACGGCAATTACAAGAATCCTGACCGTGGCCGGCGAACTGGATAATTCCCGGAGCATTGCTTGCTGCGCTGTTTGGAAAATTAGGATTGAACCAGGACGCACGATCCTGGACTTCAGTGAATGGCTTCGGAATTGAGTAGCGAAGACCTAAGTTGACGGTCAGTTTCGGGCTCAGCTTCCAATCGTCCTGCGCGTACAAGGCATAATTCTGCCAACGTCCCCCGGTTCCTTGCACCGACGCATCCAGGAAACTCGCGTTGTCGACCAGCCCCAGCAGGAAGCTCGCATACGCGTTGCCGGTGGTTGGATCCAGCGATCCTGCATTCGGTCCGCTGGTTATGAACCCGCCCGTCTCACTGTTATTGAAGACCAGCCCGTTGTTCCACTGGCTAGGTAATTGAAGGTTTTCCTGTTGGTAAATCACTTGGCCGCCGAAGGTAAAACTGTGCCTTCCCTTGACCCACTGGACGTTGTCCTGGACAACCTCGGAAGCGGGGATCTCGGCAAATCCGGTATTTCCCTGATCCCAACCCGTCGGCGAATTGGGGCCATTGAACGTCTCCATAGGGAAAATATCGGTCAACTGTCCATTTGGTAGTCCGCTCAATCCGAGTTTGGCCGGCCAGCCGCCACCCTCGGTTGGGTTCTTATTGATCGATGAAACTCGCAGAAAATTTATTCCAAGCAGATTCAAAAGCTTTGGCGTAATGATCTGCGTATCGTTGACCTGCGCGATGTATTGAATCGCCTGGGAAGTCCGGGCACTGCTATAGGGCACCGGCAATACTGTGCCCAGGGAGAGCGGCACATTTGTGCTCCTTTCGAAAAGGAAAGAGGCGCGATTGCCGTGGGTCAGCCCTGCGTCCACCTTCGCCAGGTAGGCCTTATTGGTGCTTCCATTGGTGTACGTATTGAAATAGTTATTGCTCAGGCCGGAATTCTGTGGCGTGGGCAGGAAAGACTGAATCTTTGCAGCCACCGCTGAGTTGATAGGTATCTGGTTCCCGGGAAAGGGCGTCCGGGTGGTGATGCCATTGACCGTAGTGGTTGTCCTTGGGTCGTAGAGAATATTTGGAAAGGCACTGAAGTCGCCGGTCCGTTCTGCGACCGTGGGGATGGTTACAAATGTCGGGCTCGATCCGGTTACGACCTTAAACCCGTCGTAGCTGCCGAAGAAAAAGATGCGATCGCGCCAGATAGGACCGCCGACAGCAGCGCCGTATTCGTTCTGATGCTCAACCGGCGTCGGCCCGACTCGGTTGAAATACCCCTTGGCATCAAATGCGGTGTTACGGATATTTTCGAAAACAACGCCGTGGAAGTGGTTCGTGCCGGACTTGTACACCAGGTTAGCGATTCCCTGGCCGTCGTAGAAGGCCGGAACACCACTGGTGATCACCTGAAACTGATCGATGTCTTCCGTGGAAATCGATGCAAGGTTTTCCCACCCGCCCTGCAACTCTGAGGAAACCAGCGGAAGGCCATTAATATAGATCTGGGACGACACACCCGTGCCACCGTTGAAGTCGAGCCCGTACGGGTCGCCGCCGACGGGGGGCTGGGAGACGCCGGGAACCAGGTTCAAGAATCCAACTGGGCTCTTGGGCCCGCCGTTCATTGCGATCGGCAAGGCCTCGTAGGTGGCCTGTGGAATGGTATTTTCTACCGTTCCGTTCTCGGTGTACAAAGCTGGTAGATCTGAGGAACTGACCACAACCTTCTGTTGTTCCGAGCCGACTCTGAGAGAAACGTTGAGGCCAAGTTGCGTAAGCGCGTCGAGCGTAATGTGCTCCTGGATATAGGGTGCGAAACCGGCCATGTCCACTTCAAGGGTGTAATCGCCCGGCGGCAACGCAGACAGAACGTAGGTGCCTCCACCCGAGGTCGTTTGCGTAGACTTTAACCCGGTGCCGTTATTGGTTGCAGTCACCCTGGCGCCGCTGATGTTCGCACCCGACGGATCTTGCACAATGCCCTGGATCGTTCCCGTGCCGGCCGCCTGTCCATGAACGGGCGCCGCAAAGAACATCGACCCCGACAGGAAGAGTATTAAGGTGAGCGCTTGCTTCCCTAGAAGCCTCAGTAGATTCGATGGAGAAAGAGCTTGTGTCATGTTTTGCCTCAAAGGTGGTTTAGCTTTCTGTTTCGGCGATCCGTCACCTCACCCTGATCGGGGTTTCGGCGCTGTTAACGAACCCTCGAAGACCGGGTTCCAAAAGAGAAATTTACTTCCTAATGGCATGCAGTGAGGAGGTTAATCACTCCAATGGAAGACTGTCAAACTTATTCGAGGTGAATTCTGCAGGTACTCAAAGGATCATTACGGCGGGTCATGTTTCGCTCATCCGCAAAAGCGTCCAGGCCGTGATGCCCGCGGACACAACCTCTGCCCGATCGACCGAAGCGCATCTGTATCCTCCGGGATCTGTGCATCGATCTGTGCATCGATCTGTGCATCGAGTTCTGCCTGCGAGCTGGATGTTCGAATCAAGGTAAATCGAGCCTTTTTCCATTACTTCCGCGGGATGCCTGGAGCGTCACGGGGCCTAGCAATCCCGATTCCAGGAGCGTGTCGTCGGGATGGAACGGATTTCCGGTTATCCAGGTGAGTCGCTGATCTTCAGGTAAATTGCTGTCGCCGATCAGGCGGTTGATCCAGAGATTGGCAACCACGATCTCCAGCGAATTATCGTGTTGGTGCAACAAGCCGGTTGGAATCGCAAGCCGCCAAGGCTCACACCAAACCACTCCCAGGTCGCGACCGTTGACTTTCACCGATGCGATGTTGGCCACGCGTCCCAACGAGAGAAAGTAGCGATTGCTGGAATCGAGCCGATCGCAATCGAACGAAGTCCTATAAGTTGCCTTGCCCGAGTAGTGTCGAACTCCCGGCTCTGGCCGCTTGCTCCAGTCCTCGAGCTGAGAGAAGACAATGCTCCGTGGCCCACCCCATCTTGGATCGAAGCCGATCTGCCACGGAGCCGAAAGTGTGGTCACATCTTCATAGCGAGGAAAGTTTTTTTGCTTTCCGAGTGAATTCTCTGTGGAATCAGCAGATGCGGGCTTGCGGAAAACCACAAAGCCGCTCTCCAATGCCTGCAGTTCAATAGGAATCTCGGTTCGGCCACCGCTTTGAGAGAATTCAGGCAGAGTGCGCACCTCTCCAGTCAATGCATCCCACCACTCCGGCTGGCGGCCGGTCACACGAAAGCGACAGGCGGCGCTTTGTGGCTGCTTCTCACCGTTGGCAATGAAATAGATGTCCTCAGCGCCATCCACGCGATGGATGAAGCGGAAGGGCGCGTCCGCTTCAAAGTCGTTCTGAACATCCATTCGCTCCAGCAATTCGGCCGTCGAAGCGTAACTGGGATAGATATCCTCCTGCTCGATCGAAGCGTCATTCAGTTTCCACGGCGCCATGTCGTACGGGCCTAACTCTGTGACGGGCGACGGCGAGCCGGCTTCGGTGACTGAACAGGCCCATTGCATATCGGTTTCAATCCCGACATGTCTTCCATCTCGATACTCGATGTCCAGCGACGCAATCAGGCCAGACTGTCCTGTGCTCTTCTTAACTGCTACAGTTAAGCGATTTGCGCCAGGGCGGAGCACACTGGAGACGTCGACCCGTTGTACACGCGCCTCCGCATGGCCGCTAGCGATCAAGCGGTCATTCCATGACAGATGGTAGCTCTGGTCCGCGGTTACGGTGACGACCGCGGTTTCAACGCTGCCGGGGTCCTCGATGGATAATTCCCGGGCAAAGAACAGAGTGCCGCCAGCGGCCACGTCCACCTTATGATCGCCCCAGATCCATTGAGCCGACGTAAGCGGGTTTGGCAAACGAGCACGCAACGCTCCCGAGTCGAACACCACGCGTCCGAGGCCGACTTTTTGGTCGGATCCCCCACCCTGCGGCCAAAGCTTTGCGGCCAGCGCCCGAACCTGGTGATCGCAATCGGGATAATCCGACAGGCTGGGAGATTTTTGCGGAGGCGCGCCCACAACCGTTGCGCCCCCTTCTACCAATGCAACGATCTTGGCCAGCACACGCGGCGTCATCGTCTCGACGCGCGGCAGCACCAGGATGCGATAGCTCATGCCGTCAGGAAAGACGATGCGGCCATCTTTCACCGAAGCGCGCGTCACGAGCGTCTCTGGCGCGCACCCGTCAAAGTTGTAGCCGCGGTGATCGGCGAAGGGCCCAGGCCGGAATGCGGAACGCGGAGGAAAGAATACGTTGGGCGCCCCTTCCGGGGACAGATAAAGGATATCCGCGACGAACAAGCCGCGGCGCAGAGTCTGCGCGCAGCGGGTGAGATAGAGATGATAGGCGGAAACGAATTCCCACCATGTCTGGGTGCGTTCCCAGTGCACGCCGTAGCCGCCGTCCGTCCCCATGGTCATGCCCGGAAAGCGGTCAAGCCACGGCTGTGCCTGGTAACGATGGATGACGAACTTGTTCATCCCCTGGCAAAAAGCCCAGTCTCCCTGTGCTTTCATGGATGCGGGATGCTGCCGCCCTTGCTCCTCCATGAGCCCCGTGAACGCCTCCGCGCCAATGACTGTGTGACCCTGCGTGTGACCAACCGAGGCCGCCTCGGGTAGGCTGAAGCCCGTCGGAGGAGCGTCGCCGATTGGTGACCAGAACTCGGCCATGGGTACATCCGCGGTAGCCCCTAGATCGAGATCAGCCGAGGGATTAAGGTCATATGGCTCGAGTTCCAGAAAGAGTCCGTATTGTTTTCCCCGTTCCCGCAGCCGTAGCGCCTGGTTTTCGCATACCAGTTCGCTTCCCGTCTTGCGAATATCCCAAAGAAAGCGTTCCGACACTTCGGGCGTATCGACGACCAGGCCGCCAAACGTCGGCAACATGGGCAGCGGATCGTAACCGCGGCGGCGCTCAAACTCCTGCTGAAAGCGCGGGGACCAATTCTGTGAGCTCATTTCCCAGCTGTCGAAATGGAGCGCCACCAGGCCGCGACCCGGATGTTGCGGGGCACCCGTCTTCTTCAGCAGAGGAGCGATGTACGCGTCGAAGTGAGCGTCCATCGCAGTGGCATCAAACTTGTCGGACTCGAGACCTAGCCCGGGCCTCGGTGAAGGCCGCGTGGTTTGGCCAGTGATCGTGCGGCCAAACCGCATGATGGTCCAATTCCCTGCCGGGATATTCCAGTTCAACCTTCCATCCGGTGAAAGTTTGCCACTGAGATTGATGACCGAACTTGAGGCCACCCGGAACTGCCTGGGCGTATTCTCATCGCTGGCATCGCTGGGCAAGAAGGGGCGGACCCATGGACGCTTGGTGAAAGGGCCGGGAATTTGTTAGGAGTAGGACCCTCTCGTATAAAGCGCCTTCTCGTCAATATCCTCAATGACAGCACCAGCCGCCGGCGTCGGAAAGGCAAGCACGAATTCGTCCTGGTAAAACTCCTGCCATATTTTCAGCAGCTCAGGAGAGAGTGTCTCCACACCGAAAAAAGGTATACGTGGAAGAGGCTGGGGCAAAACAGAGTGGAAGCCAGCCGGCCCGTGCACCATTGTTTTGCTGGCAACAAGATGTTGCATAGACTTGTCCGGCTGCACCCAGGGGCCGCCGGCGCCACACCACCCTGGACCTGCGCCAAGAGCGATCTGCAGACCGAGCTGATCGGCCATCTCGAAGGCATGGCCCAGCAACTGTTGCCACGGTTCACTCATAAACTCAATGGGACCCGGTTTGATTCCGATACCAACTTCCAGAAAGATAGCTCCGCCGATGCCCGCCTGTTTCATCGCGACCAGATCCGCGTCCATGCCTTCGCGCCTCAGGTTGCCGTCCATGAAATACCAATAGACCCATGGCCGTGCATCATCATGAGGGTGTACGAAATCGCTGATCCCCCGATTGGCATCGGTGTCCGGGATCGCCGTGTCCATACCAAAAACGCCTTGCGGAAAGCCCAGGGCGGCCGCGCCCAGGGCCGCTGATCTTAGAACGTCACGTCGGCTGATCCTTGTCCCCACAACACCTTCTCTCTTAAGCACGCGCTGCACACCACAGCCGATTAAACCTCTAGTGCGCCTGACAACGCAATGCGGCACTGCGGTAACGATTGTTTTGTGCACATCATTTCGTATAGCTTGGGTAGCGGTCGTCGACTTGAATCCCGAAAAAATTGAATGAGGTCATCCTTGGGCCGTCTTTTAAATTTCCCGCTCCTGCTCTCTACGCCGATCCAGCTCGTGTGCCTTACAACCATTCTGATGAGCCCCGCGTTTGCGCAGCGCGATGCACAAGACTCCCAAGGCTCTCTGATCGGCATTCAATATGAGCAGTGGTTCTATGGCTCCGGATCCTGGAAGACTGCCGAGGCCATTCCAGAACTTGGACGGTACACCACCGACGAAGCCACGGTCGCCAAACACTACGCGGAGTTCCAGAAACTGGGTTTTGATTGGTTGCTGATTGACTGGAGCAACATGCTGTGGATGAAGCCCGCCTGGGAGCGGCACACGGGCGATGTTCTCCGGCTGCAGGAGAAGACCGAGGTTTTGTTCCAGACTGCTTTGCATCTGCACCAGCAAGGAAAATACGCGCCCAAGCTCGTATTTATGATCGGATTGCAAAATGGCCCCCCGGTGCCCAACAGCATCGAGAGGCTCAATGGACTTGTAGCGTGGCTGAAAGCCAATTATCTTGACCGGCCCGAGTACAAAGATCTCTGGTTATATGAAGCGGGCAAGCCCCTGCTCACCATACTCTATTGGCCACCTCATCCCTGCGCGCAACTGCAGGAGACTCTAGCCACAGGCAAACTGCATTCCGAACCTTTTACC